>CAZNFB010000404.1:0-2271 GCA_964572105.1 uncultured Desulfobacteraceae bacterium | reverse complement strand
TTAGAAATTCAAGAAATTTATTCGCAATAGCGGAAAAAACAATTAAACTTTCCGTTTTCTAACCGGAAACTACTGATTTTTTATATACATTCAAAAATTATGCAGCAACTTTTTTATCCATCACTTTCTGTTTAACAATGGTGGAAATATCTTTTTCTGTTGCTCCTGGAAGAAAAACAGCATCTATACCAAGTTCTTTTAACTGTGGAATTTCATGGGGATGAATAGTTCCCCCTATAAATACTGCAACATGATCCATCTTTAATTCCTTGAGACGTTTCATAAACATCCCCATGATCTGCACATAGCCGCCGCATTGAAAGCTAAGCCCCACAGCATCGGCATCTTCCTGCATCATTGTATTGATTACACCATCAATCCTCTGGCCTGCGCCTAAATAAACTACTTCCATTCCTGCTTTGCGCAGAATATCACTTACAACAATAATCCCTCTAAAATGATCATCCAGCCCAATTTTACCGGTCACAACTTTTATTTTTTGCATTACTCTGGCTCCTTAATTCTTTAAAATGGGTACTCTCTTTCCCCTGCCCAGTCATACTCCATGCCGTCAACAAGACGAAGAACACCAATAATTTCAGGAAACGTTGCATTAGCTTCCAGGGCTTCAAACACAGGGGGAACCAGGCTGTCCTTTGTATTTTCCGCAATGTCCCTTAATTTTTCCAATGTCTTTTTTACTTTGGGGATATCTCGGGTCTCTTTTAATTCCTTATATTCGGCAAGATACTGTTCAATATCTGTTGTATCAGGTTCGTAGATTTCAGGCTGGAAGTCTTCTTCCTCGGGTATGGTGTGGCAGTTGACCCCAATAACAGATTTTTCGCCGCTTTCAATTTTTTTCTGAACATCCAGAAGGGCCCCTGTGAGCTGGGATTCAACCCATCCACTTCCCAGAGCTTTGATCCATCCACCCATTTCCTCTATTGTATTATACATCTCCATGGTCTTGGCTTCGATTTCACTGGTCAGGGATTCCACGTAATAGGAGCCAGCAAGGGGATCAGCTACTTTTGTGACTCCTGATTCATAACGGATAACCTGCTGGGTTCTGATTGCCAGCCGAACAGCTTCTTCAGTGGGAATTGCCCAGGCCTCATCATAGGATGGATTCTGTATCCCCATACTCCCCCCAAGAACTGCTGCCAGGGTCCCCAGTGTTCCCCTGGAAAGATTAACCAAAGGCTGCTGTCGGGTATAATTGGACCCGGAAACGTCAACATGAAATCTCATCATCATTGCAGTGGGATCTGTTGTCTTAAATTTATCTTTAAGTGTTTTTGCCCAGATTCTTCTTCCTGCTCTAAGCTTTGCGATCTCTTCAAAAAAATCCCTGTCGCAGGATAATACCGGGCTAAGCTGCCTTGCAACAACATCAGCACTTATTCCCCTTTTTTCCATCTCCCTGATCATTTCATCACGGATGGACATGGTAAATGCCAGTTCATGCATGGCATTTCCCCCGGCTTCCCTGAAATCATAGGAACTTGTGTACCATATGTTCCATTTGGGCATATTTTTAAGAATATATTCTATAAAATCATTTCCCCACCTGGCACATGTGGAAAATTCTCCTTTATTAAGGAGCCAGTCCATCTTGCTTGGGGCTATGGCAGGACCATAATAAAAGATACCACCACCTACCCCCCTGAGCTTGCTTATATCTATACCACGTTTTTTAGCCACCAGAATATATGACTGCCAGATATCAGGGTAAAAAGTGTCACTTGAAATGCTTAAAGCTTCAAGGGGCATATCTTTGCTAAGATCTTCAACGTCTTTAAGGGTATGGATTGTAACTCCTGTTACTCCCAGCTGACCAGCAGAATATGGCTGATCCGGCTCAATCCCGTACATGGTGGGTCCATCAATTTCCCAATCAAGAACTCCCTGGCCCAGTTCAAGGAGATATTTGCACCTTTCATTAAAAGCCTTTGGGGAAGAAAGACCGGCAATTTCACGAATATTCCACAATTTACCCCTGTACATTAAAGGATGATGCCCCCGTGTAAATGGAAATTCTCCGGGCATACCTATATCTTTTTGATCGATATCTTTTACATCTTCAGGTGTATATGTACTCTTTAGCTCTATACCGGAGGGTGTAAAAAAATTGGTCTCCTTTTCCATATATTTTTTAGTTACATCGTCTGCCTTTATCATAAAGTCTCCATACAATTTGCATATTTTTTAAAATTAAAATTTACGTAACTATAGATGTTCAGATGAATAAATTTCATACAGCCAAAT
>CAZNFB010000403.1:0-2275 GCA_964572105.1 uncultured Desulfobacteraceae bacterium | reverse complement strand
ACGTCAATAAGTTCAGCCCTGATGGATTCTTTCTTAACGCTCTCTAATCCGTTCAAACAATTTCAAAGTTTTAATCAGATCATACCTGCTGCCTATCTTAAATCAGCGACGCTGCATAATTACAAATTGTGGTAAGTATTTAGATGATTTGTATAATAACAATTACCCGATTTTAAAAGCTGAACAATTAAAATGTTTCAGTTTTTAAAAAGTATTCTGTTTTGTAAACATGCGTGATTTTATACCATAGTCCTAATGAAAATTAAACTTAAACGTAAGGGGTGGGTAAAATTTTTATTTCCGAATCTCTGGATTCAGTGAAAAAAATATCAATTGGTCTCCATTGTCTCCATGATATAAAGAGATAAAAAAATTTGACTAATCGTATAATGATGCATAATATATGAACATATGCTAAAACGTTTAAACTACAGGTATGGAAAATGACTAAAAATCGATCTGAGCTATGTGATTGCAGAGTAATTCATCAATCCAGAGTTGAAAAAGCAAAAAAAAACGCCCTGGCTGCTGATACAGTAGAACAACTTGCCCACTTATTCAAAGCAATAGCGGATCCCGGCAGGATCAAAATTATTCTGGCCCTTGAGCGTGGTGAAATGTGCGTATGTGATCTATCCGCATTTCTTGGGGTAAGCGAATCTGCTGTCAGTCATCAATTGCGTATATTGAGGCAGCTTCAGCTTGTGGTGAATCGCAGGGACGGTGCTGTAGTCTATTACCGTATGAATAAAAAAATAGCGATTCAATTATTAAATTTTGGAATAAAATATTTTAAGGAACAATAAAGTTATGAATGAACCATCATTTGTTATTAGTGCATTAATTTCTTCGTGGGAAATGCTACTCAATGCATCTGTTTATATCCTTTTCGGAATTGCCGTGGGGGGCATGCTTAAAATGTTTTTATCAACTGAGTTTGTAGTCAGGCATCTCGGCAAGGGCCGATTCAGCTCAGTATTCAAGGCAGCGCTGCTCGGGATCCCCATCCCATTATGCTCATGCAGTGTGCTGCCGGCGGCTGCTTCCCTGAAAGAACATGGGGCTAATAATGGCGCTACCACTGCTTTTCTTATTTCAACACCTGAATCCGGCGTTGATTCAATCTCTATAACCTATGCTCTCCTTGATCCTATTTTAACTGTAGCTCGACCCCTTGTAGCTTTTATAACCGCTTTTACTGCTGGTTTTGCTGAGAATTTATTCCATTCTTCATCACAACAATTTGTTACAAATAATAAATCCTCCTCCCAGGGAGAGACTTGTTCCGGCGACCCATCCTGTTTACAGAAAAAAGCCCAGCCCCATTACTCTTTTATAGAAAAGATAAAAATCGGTATTGGTTATGCGATGGGTGAACTATGGGGTGATTTGGCAGGATGGTTCTTTACCGGTATTATACTTGCCGGAGTTATAACGGCTCTGTTACCTGCGAAACTGATTGAATCCTCTATGGGAGGAGGTTTAAGCTCCATGTTGCTCATGCTGGTAATCGCTGTACCATTATATATTTGTGCAACTGCTTCCACCCCCATAGCCGCCGCATTTATTCTTAAAGGAGTAAGTCCGGGAACAGTCCTGGTTTTTTTACTGGTGGGTCCGGCCACCAATGTTACATCATTGTCTGTGCTGGTGGGTATGCTCGGAAAGCGGGCTACATCACTATACCTTGCTTCCATTGTAGTGGTGAGTCTTTTGTGTGGGTTGCTGCTCGATTTAATCTATGTGAAGATGGGCATTTCAGCAGCGGCAATAGTGGGGCAAGGATCTGAAATGATACCAATTTCCATTCAATTGGGGGCAGTAGTATTTTTGACGGCAATTTCAATAAAACCGCTGGCACGATCACTTAGATCAAAGGTGTTTAAAATTATTGGAAAAAAAGAACCCGACAACTGCGGGTGTTCGTCAGGGTGCTGCGCCACTCCAGAAATAAAGTCCTTGAAAACTTTTCATAATTACAAAAAGGATGATTAGTACCTTAACCCTGAAATTTTGTTATAAAAAACAAGAAAATTAGGGGTTGGTTTTATCTTCGGCCACTAAGGAACGGGGACGAAATAAGTTCGCAATTTTAAGTGTTGAGGCGCCTGGCTGGCAAGGCGCGAAAGTGTAGGAATATCAAGATATTGCTACGCTTTTGTAACGCAGTCAGGCAGGATGGATCGACGCTTAAAATACCAAGTTATTTCGTCCTCGTTTCTAAGAGCCTGGCTATTATTTAAAAAGATCGGTACTCAAATATCTTTCTCCGGTA
>CAZNFB010000402.1:0-2277 GCA_964572105.1 uncultured Desulfobacteraceae bacterium | reverse complement strand
TTCCTTAACGATCAATTAATTTTACACGAATAGTTACCACGAATAAAAAAAAGCCTTTGGACGGCGTAATTATTGTGCGTCAACCAAAGGCTTTAACATGTAGATCATCACATAAATAATTTCACTCCGTTATCGTCGCCTGCGTATTATAATACGCCTTCCTTCCTCTGGCCTTGTGCCGAGTTTTAAAATAGGGTTATTATCGAACAATCTCTATATAATTCCGTGGCATTATCTGTGTGAAAGTTTACAAAAAAATTAAAATGTTCCGGTTGCAGCATCCACTGATGCATGAATCGGGATTGTACTTGTTTCTGCAAATGTTTTTAGCTTGTCAGCAATGCCTGAAGTCCCCACCACCCGAATATGTGTTTTTGCTTCCTGACATTTTTCTGCTACCATAACAATGAGCTTGATGAGTGTCATGTCTGATTCTGCTATATTCCCAAGATCAAGTATAAATTTATTTTTCCCCATTTTTCCCATCTCTTCAAGCTTTGTTTTAAATACACCTACTATTTTTGCACTCACAGGACCTGTGAGCTTTTCAGGAGCAGCAAGAAGATAAATATCTCCGTTAACAGAAAAATATTTACCGACTTCATCTCCGTCAGGCTTGTCGGATTTTCCTGATTTTGGCTCCAGAGTTACTAATTTTTGTACTCTTTCAATTAACTGTTCACCCTTAAAGGGCTTCACCATATAATCCTTAACACCCATTTTTACAATTTGAACTACATTTTCTTTCCCTGATTCTGCTGTAAGCATGATTACAGGAATATCTTTTAGCTCTGAATTTTCTTTTAATTTGCTCAGCATCTCAACTCCGGTCATAACCGGCATTGTAATATCAAGAATAATCAGATCAGGCTTCTCTTTTTCAGCAGCTTTTAGCCCCAATTCTCCGTTTTCTGCTTCAGAAATCGTGCAGTCAAAGGCTTTAAATGCTTTTTTTACAATCATACGAATCGTTTTACTATCATCAACCGAGAGAACTTTCAATGGCATAACAGTTACCTCCATGTATGGAATTCATAGTTTGATTCTGTATTTGATATACCTATATTTGTATTTTATTTTTAATGCAATAGTTAATTAAACATCCCAAGGGAAGTTTGCGCAACTGCTTTTAAATCGACAACTTTATCCGCAGCTCCAAGTTTTATGGCTTCTTTGGGCATTCCAAAAACAACGCAGGTTTTTTCATTCTGGGCAATGGTCCCGGCCCCTGCTTTTTTCATTGTTAAAAGTCCCCGGGCGCCATCTGCACCCATTCCTGTAAGTATAATTCCAACGGCATTTGCACCAGCAGCGCGGGAAACCGATTTAAAAAGGACATCAGCAGCAGGCCGCTGGTGATGAATCATGGGCCCTGTTTTCACCTGGACATAATAACGGGCTCCGCTTCTTCTTAGCAGCATGTGATAATTTCCAGGAGCAATAAGAGCAAGGCCGTTTACAACAGAATCCCCATCCTTTGCTTCTTTAACATTAATTTTGCACAATCCATTTAACCTTTCTGAAAAAGCTGCTGTAAATAACGCAGGCATATGCTGAACAATTAGAATCCCAGGCGCGTTGTGAGGCATACTCGTAAGTACAGTTTTTATGGCCTCTGTCCCCCCTGTGGAGGCTCCCATGGCAATAATTTTATTGGTGGTCGCAGACAATGAGGATGATAAAATAGCAGTTTTTTGTTCTGTTATATTTTCAGTACGTTCTACAAAATTCGTCGACCGAATATCCACACAGGCTGCTGCCTTAATTTTATCGGCAAGCTGCGCACTCATGTCGCCTACAGAATAAGCAGCGGACGGTTTTGACATCACTTCAACGGCCCCTAGGGAGAGGGCATCCATGGCCATTTTTCCGCCCTTGCTTGTAAGGGAACTGACTATGATTACAGGAATCGGATAAAATTTCATAAGTTTTTTTAAAAAAGTCAGGCCGTCCATCCGGGGCATTTCCACATCTAATGTCAGCACATCCGGTTTTAATTCAACTATTTTATCCCTTGCCACATATGGATCGGGTGCTGTACCAATAACCTTAATACCCTTTATGGCTGACAGCTCTTTGGAAAAGATCTCTCTGACAACAGCTGAGTCATCAACAATTAATACCCTTATATCTTTTTTCATATTGTCCTTGTTATTTAAAGACTTATTAAGGGAATTCAAATTTCATTATAACTATTCAGCGTTGCTGGTTTAAGATACGGTAGCAGGTATGATCTGATTAAAACTTTGAAATTGTTTGAACGGATTAGAGAGCGTT
>CAZNFB010000401.1:0-2283 GCA_964572105.1 uncultured Desulfobacteraceae bacterium | reverse complement strand
GTGAACTACCACTACCCTAAAGGGATAGTGGCTTCTTAGGAAGCCTGAGTTCACCAGACTAAGTATTTAGAAATGAATACTACGATAGATAGGTTATGACACCTGTAGTTGACGCACCAGACTACTGCTCTGTCGCTTATAATTAAGAAGAATTGAGGTAAGGTTCGGTGTTATAAGTGTAAAAAGCCTATTTATCATTGTCGAGGTGAGGACGGATTCTCTAATTGGTAACAGATTAGAGATACGCATAACTCTGAAAGGAGGTACATTTTATGTTAGTGTACATTTTAAACAAACAAGGCAAACCATTGATGCCCTGTACACCGCAAAAAGCACGAATATTGTTAAAAAAGGGTAAAGCTAAGGTTGTTAAGACTTTACCTTTTACGATTAAACTTATTCATGGCTCATCAGGTTATAAGCAGCCATTAACACTGGGAGTTGACACTGGAAGTAGAATGGTTGGTTCAGCGGTCATTAATTCATCAGGAGATGTTTTATATGCCTCCGAGATTGAAATAAGAAATGATATTGCCAAAAAGATGACCAGTAGGAGCAAGAGTAGAAGAAACAGACGTAATAGAAAAACACGATATAGAAAACCAAGATGGCTTAATCGAGCAAATAGCATTAAAAAAGGAAGATTTTCACCTACAATGAATAGTAAGATTAATTCCCACTTAAAAGAAATCAAATTCGTAAATTCCATTTTACCAATAACTGAAATGATTTTGGAGACAGGAACTTTTGATCCTCACGCATTGAAAAATCCAGAAGTATTAAAAAACAAACGACTGTATCAAAAAGGTATTAATTATAGATTTGCTAATACAAAGGCTTATGTTTTAAATAGGGATAAATACATTTGTTATAATTGTAAAGGCAAAAGTAAAGACAAGAAGTTGGAAGTTCATCATATAATTTTTAGAAAAAATGGCGGTTCGGATGAACAAGATAATTTAATAACTTTATGTAAAGTTTGTCATGATGAGTTACATAAAGGGAATGTTGCTCTAAAGAAAAAAGGAAAATGCAAAGGGCAATTAAAACATGCAACCCAGATGAACAGTATACGAATGCAATTATTAAAATTATTTCCTAATGCAAAAGAAACATTTGGATTTATAACTAAAGAACACCGGCAGTCAATGTCTTTACCAAAAGAACATTATACAGATGCTGTAGTGATCGCAAGTCAAGGTCACGATGTTAATTTTAAAATTCAAAGTATTCTGTTGAAAAAATGCGTTTCAGATGGGGACTACCAACAAACAAAAGGTGTTAGATCAGAACAAAGAATACCTACAGAAAAAATACAAGGATTCAGAAAATTCGATAAAGTAGAATATTTAGGACGTAAATATTTTATTAAAGGCAGGATGTCAACAGGATACGCTATTTTGATGGATATTAAAGGCATTAAGGCAACATTAAAGCCTATTCCTAAATTCAACATAATGAAAAGAGTGAACGCAAGGAAATCATGGATTATACATCAAAAAACCATAGTAAATTTTTAATTATGGCTCATTTAATATTTGCATGCAAATATCGTAAAAAACTATTAGTGAAACTTGGCGAACAAGTCAAACAATTAATGTTTGATATTGCTAAAGAAAAGAATTTTGAAATAAAGGAGAGAAAATAATGGAAATTTTAATACCGATTTTTGCAGTTTTTTGCATCGTGCTGGCAGTAATTACGGTGCTGTTGCCCTTCATAATTTATAAGATTATGTGCGATGTTGAAACGATTAAAAAGATTATAAAAAGGGGAGAAAATGCCAAAATCTCCCGATAACACAGAAAAATTAAAAAGCCTATTGGAAAAAGCAGATTGCACTATATGTGAACTGCAAAGTTTTTACGTTCGCATGGCTGGAATGGGCGCTACACTGGGCGAATTACAAGAAATAAAATATAAAATTCAAAGTATAGGAGAAGTGGAAAATGACAAAAATAAAAGTACCTTTTGAGGATAAAAATGGTAAAGAATTGATTGCTATATATGAATATATCATTCTGAATGAAGCCGAGAAAAAATGATCCTGGCCTGGTGACCTCCTTTCGAGCGAAAAGCTCCGGGTTGCTATGCGCCCGTCAAATCTGTCCTGCCCGCGGTTCATCAGGCTAATTCATAGAATGCCGCTAAGGGCAGAGCATAGCATTTTTTATAAAAAGGAGAAAGATGAAAAAAAAAGATGTATGCAATTGCCATGAATGGGCGCTGCTCGGTTCGTATTTCTGCACTGTTCACGGAAGCCTAAATTGGTATAGACAACCA
>CAZNFB010000400.1:0-2290 GCA_964572105.1 uncultured Desulfobacteraceae bacterium | reverse complement strand
TGAGTAGTTGATCGGTTGTTATTATTTTAATTCATATCCTTTCCCTTTAAAATTGGATACGTGGTGCATTTAAAAGGTTAACATATTGATTTAACATGCTTATTCCTTGATTCAGCCCTTTGACGATATCTTTAATTAATATATGACTTTTTAAAATCAGGAAAAATAATGAACCAGAATAACCAATCAAGTCAGCAACATTCACAGCATTATTATAATATGGCGCTTCAAACAGACAGAAGAAAAAGAGTAGATAATCCAGATGGCTACGGAAAACGAACCGGAGAATGCGGCGATACAGTGGAAATATTTTTGATTGTTGACAACAGGGAAAACTCCATTGACAAGATATTGTTTGAAACTGACGGATGTTTAAATACAGCCGCATGTGCAAACACAATAGCTTTTTTGTCTGAGGGAAAATCTATTATGGACGCATGGGAAATAACGCCGGAGGATATTATTGGCTACCTGGAAACATTGCCTCAGGAAGAAACTCACTGTGCAGAAGTTGCTGCCGGAGCATTTTACCTTGCACTTTCCGATTACAAAAAAAATCAGCGCGCACCATGGAAAAAAATTTATCAAACCAGACAACAAACGAGCTAATCAATGCCTGCAGCAGATTTAAAATCAAAACAACCTCATCCCCTGCACAGATCAAACGGATTTGTAGTGCTCACCCCTTCTCTTTTAACCATGGGTGCAAACCATGTTATAAGCCGGCTTATAGGGTATGATCCAAAACCTGGCAAGCCTTTTCCTCTAGATAAGCTTTTTTACAAACAGGAATTGATCGAAGTAAAATCCGAAATAAACCGGACAATAAAAAGCGGACAGCCAAAAATAAAATTAAAAGCAGAACTTTTATATAATGGGGGAAGTAAATCTTTATGCAGCTATTCTGTGTATCCTCTTTTTAAATCAACCAGGATTGTTACAGGTGTAATCCTCTGTTTTGAAAAAATTCAAAAACAGATACATCTGCCGGAAACAGCAGAATTCCACCACTCATTTAAAAATATTATCGGTAAAAGTGAAAAAATGCAGCGCCTGTTTACCATGCTCCCGGATATTGCCGAAAGCGATGCAAATGTCCTGATATGCGGAGAAAGCGGAACAGGGAAGGACCTTTTTGCTGAAACAATCCATACCCATTCTTTACGTTCAAAGGGCCCTTATATTGCAGTCAACTGTGCAACTTTTGCTGAAAGCCTCATAGAATCTGAACTTTTCGGTCATGAAAAATCAGCATTTACAGGAGCTGACCGTTTAAAAACAGGCAGGTTTGAAATGGCCGGGGCCGGGACCTTATTTCTTGATGAAATTGGGGAACTTAAACCTGAATTGCAGGTAAAACTTCTTCGTGTCCTTGACCAAAGAAAATTTGAACGTGTAGGGGGAACAAAACCTGTTTTAATGGAAGCCCGCATCATAAGCGCCACCAATAAAAATTTAACTGAAGCCATTACGGATAAATCATTCAGGGAAGATTTTTACTACCGGCTGCGTACTGTTTCTTTGAATCTCCCCCCCCTTCGGGAAAAAAAAGAAGATATCCCCTTACTGGTTAATCATTTTATCAAACTCTTTAACAAAAAGTATAATAAAGAAATCAGGTCTGTTGATACAAAGGTAATGCGCTTTTTCCAGCAGTATCATTTTCCTGGGAACGTCAGGGAGCTGGAGCAGGCCATGGAACATGCCTATGTTTTTGCCAAAGGACCTGTTATATTTTTAAGCAGCCTCCCTGACTTTAAAGAGTTTAATATAGCAAAACCGGAACCGGAACTTAAAACAACCCCGAAAGAAATTTTTTTTACTTCTAAAAAACCTGACAAAGAAGCAATCTTGCACGCACTTTCACTAAGCAATGGCAGACGGCAAAAAGCAGCTGATCTTTTATCCATAAGCCGGACATCTTTGTGGAGACTTATTAAAAAACTGGAGCTGGAATAAATGTTTCAACTGTTTCAATTGTTTAAAACGTTTCAAATATTATATATAATCCCCATCTAAAACTGTAACCTTTCAAATACAAACATTTTTTTGCCCTCACAAAAGTAAATTTATTGTAACTATTCAGCGAAACAACCGGGTTCCCGGCCTCTATTTTAAAAATAATCTTCATTACGATTAGCTGTTATGGTATTTTCAAAAAACATGGCACGTAATTTGCTTTTTATATGACTTTTTAAGAATTCAAGGTGAGTGAATTTGATTTAGGAACGAAAATTTTATAAGTTGAACGAAATAGCTTGTCTTTTGGCCCATCTCCTTCGTTGCATCA
>CAZNFB010000399.1:0-2296 GCA_964572105.1 uncultured Desulfobacteraceae bacterium | reverse complement strand
AAAGAGGAAAAATGTCAGATATTAAAATCAGAGCCCTGATGAGCAAAATCGGATTGGACGGGCACGACCGCGGAATCAGAATTGTCACCAGCTTCTTAAGAGAAGCCGGTGTTGAAGTAGTTTTTATTGGAAGATTTCAGACCAGCAGCAGCATTGTAAATACCGCACTCCAGGAAGATGTGGATCTTATTGGAATAAGTTCTCTCACAGGAGAATACTCCACATTGATCCCGGAACTGCTTCAGCTTTTAAAAGAAAAAAAGATGGACCAGATACCGGTGGTTGTAGGGGGAATTATTCCAAAAGCAGATTGTGAAAAACTGAAAAAAGCAGGGATAAAGGAAGTCTTCCCCGCAGGAAGCTCTGTAACCAGTATTGTCGATTATATGATAGCTGCCGGGCAGGAGTATCAAAAAATAAAAGGAGACATATAGTTCCGGAACGGAAAACAGAAATTTTCGTTGGGACTATTAAAATAATATCCATGGAAAGCAACATCAAAAATATTATTGAACAAAATTTTGATTTGCAGGAGAACGAAGGAGCAGATAAAGTTTTGCCCCTTGCCGAAGCTGTTAAAAGAGCAGTTAAGCCCGGCATGAAAATCCATATGGCCCTGGAAGCAAATGGGACTGCAAACGAAATAATCCGCCAATTCAACAAAACCGCACCAGGCTTTACCCTGATCATGCCGGGGGTAATAGGGGTTCTTTTAAATCTTGTATACTGCGGTTTAATTAAAAAAATAATCACCTCAAACTGCTCTTTTCTTGCCCCATCCATCGCCCCTTCCGGGATTTTGCAAAGGGCCTATAAAGAAAAATCGGTTATAATAGAGGATTGGTCATTATGCACAATTACCCAGAGACTCATGGCCGGTGCCCTTGGTCTCCCCTTTATGCCCACAGGATCAATAACCGGCAGCTCCATGGAGCAGGAGAATATACAGACCTTTAAAAAAATTAAAGACCCCTTTGGAAGCGGCCGGGATACAGGCCTTGTCAAAGCTTTAAATCCCGACCTTTCTATTATTCACGCATGGGCAGCAGACCCCCATGGAAATACAATTATTTCCCCTGCATCCCCCTCTGTTTCCTGGGACAGCAATTTATGGGGACCAAAGGCGAGTAAAAAAGTCCTGGTGAGTGTTGAAAAAATAGTCACAACAGATTTTATACGTAATCATTCGTCTCTTGTAAAACTCCCCGGCCATATGGTGGAATCAGTCTCCCTGGTCCCCTTTGGGGCACATCCTGTGAGCTTTATAAGCCAGGGAATCGAATCATTTTCATCCTATGGAGATGATTATGATTTTATGAAGGAGCATAAAAAAGCGGTCAAGGCCCCTGATCTCATGGATAAATGGCTTGAAGAATGGATCTTTAAACCCCGGGGACAGACAGAGTATTTAAAAAAAATCGGTGTTGATAAAATAGAATATCTGAAAAAAAAGAGCGAAAAAAATGCGTGGAAAAAAAATCAGGAAAAAAAGCTGCGCAACATTTCAGCAACAGATAAGGCAACCGATCAGGAAGCCATGGTGGTAATTGCTTCAAGAACAATAAAAGAGCAGATCATTAAAAATTCCCGTAAAGTCATGCTCGCCGGTGCAGGTGTAGCATCCCTTGCATCCTGGCTTGCATATTATAAACTGAAAAAAGAAAATTATGATGTGGAGATCATGTCCGGCTCAGGGATACTGGGATACGCACCAAGACCCTTTGATTCTTTTTTTGCATCCATCCATAACATACCATACTGCAAAATGTTAACCGATACCCTGGACATTTACGGAGTAATTGTCGGCGGTGCAAATTCCACGGCCTTAAGTGTTTTAGGAGCAGGCCAGATCGATAAGCAGGGCAATGTTAATTCAACAAAAATCGGAGGCTCCTACATAACAGGCTCCGGCGGAAGCAATGATGCGGCAAACGCCAGGGAAGTTGTCATTGTGGCGGAACAGTCCAAAAAACGATTTGTGGACAAAGTCCCCTACATAACTTTTCCGGGAAACCGGGTTACAACCCTGATCTCCTCCATGGGAATTTATAAAAAAGAGAAAAATAATGATGAATTTATCCTCACCGAATACTTTCCTGATCCTTTTTTATCCAGCAGGGATGAAATAATAAATAAAATAAAGAATAACTGCGGCTGGGAAATAAAAATTGCGGAAAACCCCACTCAAACAGCAGCCCCATCAATGGAAGAACTTCTGCTGATGCGAAGCTTTACTGTATAAAATAAGGTAACTATTCAGATAATAAATTTCACCATAGCTCAGTAATGTCCGGTT
>CAZNFB010000398.1:0-2300 GCA_964572105.1 uncultured Desulfobacteraceae bacterium | reverse complement strand
ATTATAACTGATAGATTGTCAGATAATTAAAGGTACTTTGTTTATGGCATTTTCATGCAAAAAAATATTGATGATTCGCCTGGGAGCCATAGGCGACGTGATAAGAACACTCCCTGCACTGGACGCCCTGAGAAAAAATTTTCCAGCCGCCCATATTGCCTGGGTTGTTGAGGAAAAATCCGAATCTATTCTTGCAGGACATCCCCAACTGGATGAATTAATTATTATACAAAGAAAAAAATGGGCGGCAAATATACGTAACCCTGCAGCTTTTTTCCCGACTATAAAGGAAATCCTATTATTTATCAAGGAGCTTAGGGAAAAGAGATTTGATATAGTCTTAGATTTCCATGGAATATTTAAAAGCGGATTACTAGGCTTTTTAAGCGGGGCTGATAAGCGGTTTGGTTTTGCAAGTAAATTTACAAAAGAGATTAATTTTTTATTTAATAATTATCGTATTGATCTTCCTTCTGAAAAAATGAACAGGGTTGAAAGAAATCTTTTTCTCCTCCGCCAAATGGGAATATATCCTGATTCCCACCGGAGCCAGGCTGTTTTTCCTTTATTTGATAAGGATAAAAAAGCAATGGACATTTTTTTTAGACAAAACCTTGACCCAGGTCGTAAACCTATTATAGTTATTCATGCTGGCAGCAGTGAAGGTACAGAATATAAGCGGTGGGAACCTGCCAAATATGCATGTCTTGCAGATGCGCTCATTGAAAATTACAATGGGGAAGTTATTTTCACATGGGGGGGGAGTGAAATAAAGATCGTGCAGGAGATCACAAATATGATGAAAAATGAGTCGATTATTGCCTGCCCAACAACCAGTTTAAGGGAATTGGTTCAATTGATAAAACGTTGTGACCTTTATATAGGGGGCGACACAGCACCTATGCATATTGCCGCTTTTTCCCATGTTCCTGTGGTTGCCATATTCGGGCCGACAGATCCGGTTATAAACGCTCCTTTTGGTGATAATGACAGTTTTATTGTTAGAAAAGACCTCCCATGCAGTCCATGCAGAAACAGAAAATGTAAAACAAGGGAATGCACCAAAAAAATTTCCCCGGATGAGGTATTCACAGCGGTGAAACATTTAATCAGGCATATGCCGACCATGGAAAATCAGGAACAAACTTATGCGGATTAAAATATTGCATGTTTTAAGCAATTGGAAGTGGACAGAATCTTCTGAGCCTTCTGTTGATTTGGCCCTATCCCAGAAAAATATGGGTGCAGAAGTTATGCTTGCCTGTGGTTTAAGACCCGGCAACTTAAGATCGGATGTTGAATTTTATGCCAGACAAAAGGGGATGGACAATGTTTTTACACTTGATCTCCCCAAACACTTCAATCTTTTATCCATTGTTCAAAGTGTGCTGGGGCTTAAAAAATTGCTTAAAAAATTTGTGCCGGATATTATCCATTGTCATATGCCCAATGCGCATCTTATAGCAGGGCTTGCAAGGGGTGCAGCATCCCGCCCCCATATTATAAGGAGTGAGTATAATGCTGATGGAATAAAAAAAAATATAAGATCTTCTTTTCTTTATAAATACTCTACTGATGGATTAGTGGTCCTTGACAATGCAACTAAAGAGGAGGCTATTTCCATGTATGACTTTAACCAGGATACTGTTCAGGTTGCAGAGCCCGGCGTAGATCTGCAGAGATTTTCAACGAGTAGAAAAACCCCTTCTAAAAGAAAAGATTTCGGCCTTGCTGAAAATGATTTTGTCATGGGTGTTGTCAGCAGAATACGGGAAAGCAGGAGAATAGATATACCGATGGGGGCCCTTAATCTACTTTCTGACAAGTTTCCCCATCTTTGTTTAATGCTGGTTGGCCATGGGCGTAAGGGGGCTTTGGATGAAGTTGTCGCAGGGCCCGCTGCAAAAATGGGTATTACAGATAAAATTGTTCTTCCGGGATATTGCCGCGGAGATCGCCTTGTGGACGCATACAGCGCCATGGATGTTTTGATTTATCCTTTTCCGGGAACAGATAAAACATGCCGTACAGTAAGGGAAGCCATGGCTGCCGGGGTCCCTGTAATAGCATCAAATATAGGTTTTTTGCCGGAAATGATTGAAGATGGCACAAATGGCTGGTTAATGGATACCTCCTCTGAAAGTCTTGCAGGTATTCTTCCAGACCTTATTAAAGACAGCCAGAATTTAAAAAAAATAGCTCAAAATGCATTTAAAACTGCGCAGCAAAAATTTTCCCCTGCCCGGCAGTCGGAAAATATTTTTTCATTATATCATAAAACATTGCAAAATGGACAGTAG
>CAZNFB010000397.1:0-2304 GCA_964572105.1 uncultured Desulfobacteraceae bacterium | reverse complement strand
CCTTACCACCCTTAAAACCCAATATCACTCTCTAAAAAACTGAAATATCCCGTACTGTTAAAAATGATATGGTCCAGTACGGTTATACCCATAATTTTGCCGGCCTGCTGTAACCGTTGTGTGGTTTCAATGTCCTGTTCAGATGGTCTCAGTGTGCCGGCCGGGTGATTATGTGCCAGAATTACTGCTGAAGCGCGATCAACAATCGGGTCGGCAAACACCTCGCGCGGGTGTACATGGCTTCTATCAACCAGGCCGATAGAAACAACCCGGATATTTATAACTTCATTTGCTCCGTTTACTGACGCACAGAGAAAATGTTCCTGCTTTCGGTCTATGTAATGCCTGATATGCGGAACCAGATCGGCGGGAGTTTCGATGCGGATTCCTTCCGGACGAATACGGCGGCGGAAAAATTCAGCAGCAGCGAGAATAATGGCAGCCTTGGCACTGCCGATACCATCAAATTCGGAAAGGTCATCAATTGATAATTTCTCCCCCTTTTCATCAATAACCGGGATCATTTTTTTCGCCAGGCTGATAACATCATGTTTACGAGAACCTTTCCCAAGAAGAACGGCAAGCAACTCATGGTCTGCAAGGGCACGCGCCCCTTTTTCAATAAGTTTTTCCCGCGGCCGTTCATGTTCAGGCAGGTTTTTAATGGTTTTCATTATTTTTTATGCTGCCCCGGCAGCTTGCAAGCCGTATTCTATAACCGTTAATGCCATGGTGTCAAAGATTGCCCCTGGGTCAATATATTTGGAATCATAAAGTTCGTCATAATGATTCTGTTTTTTATACGCATCCTGTATCAAAGAATACAAATGGTCGACATAGTTTTTTTTAAGATAAAAGGTATCTTCCTTGTGAACGGCGATTGTGGACTGAATATTCTTGTCATGCATTTTTTCTTCTGTCACTTCCCTGATATAAAGAGCCTCTTCGTCTGTAATTTGAAATTCTTTACTGATCCTTTCAATCATATCCTGTATTGAAATCTTTTTAGAAAAAGACCCGCCACCGCCTTTGCGCCCTTTTTTCAGTTTTATTTTGCCTGGGATGGATACTTCCCCTTTATACTTAACACAGGCTTTAACAACACTTGTTTGCCGCACCTGCTTCATGAGTTCTGAAATCGAGCCCTGTTTAATCAACTGCGGGCCGATATATTCGGAAAAGGCGGCAAAGATGCCGATATGTTTGGGGTAGGTAAAAAAACAGGTCAGAAAATTATAACTTTTAACAAATCGCGCCAGCATGTAAACAAACTTTTTTCGGTCATCAATTGCGTCAATTTTATCCTGAAATCTATTTCTTAAGGCATTCACCGTAAACTGCAATTGCGCATCATTATTTTCTGCAATAAAGTCCACAATTTTTTCAGCATTACCAGGGCTGAAAATTCCGTTTTTTATAATTTCTTCATAATAGTTGATGCATTGCTGTTGGTCAGGTTCAGAACTTTCAAATGGAGTACCTTTGCGGTATTTGTTAAAAGCTTTCAGAATTGCATGGGCATTGTTGGTGAAATCAACTACTACTACGGTTTTTTTGTCGTCATGGCATCGATTCAGCCTGGAGACAGCTTGCACGGCATTGCGGTCTACCACTGCCTTATCAAGAAACATTCCGGCAAGCAGGGGCTGATCAAAACCGGTCTGGAATTTACTTGCCACCACCATCAGGCGAAAATCTTCCCCTTCAAAACGGTCTTCAATGAGTTCACCCGGCCGCAAATCATTCACCTGAAATTCAGTAATAAGCTGGTTGGTTTCAGGATGGATAAAATCAGAAAATGCGTACAAAACATTATAGTCAGCGCCTTCACGTTCTTTAAGCTTGTTTTTGATAATCTTGAAATACCGCAAACCGGCAAGCCGGGAACTGGTAACTATCATTGCCTTGGCCCTGCCGCCAATCAATGCTTTAATCTTTTCCTCAAATATACGGAGCATGACTTCGGCTTTATACTGGATAAGACCCTCGTCTTGAAAAGCGACATTTTTTAATGCCTTGCTCACCACTCCGGCAGGATAAAGTTTTTCTTCATCAGCAAAAGGAATTATTGCACAATGGAGGTTATAAAGGGTTTTATAGGAAATAATGCTGGTGGCTACATCTACAATATATCCTTCCCTGATTGCTTCTGCCTCGGAGTATGTATCAAAAGGGTCGCCAAACAGTTGCAGTGTGGCAGGCGATGGCGTAGCCGTAAAGGCAACAAAAAGCTGATTGGAATCATGGGCACGGATAATTTTGGCAATTTTTTCATCCGGGTCTGCTTCTGCGTCATACACATCG
>CAZNFB010000396.1:0-2310 GCA_964572105.1 uncultured Desulfobacteraceae bacterium | reverse complement strand
CCTTTACCTGATCCGGCTATGTTTTTTTATAGAATCAGTAATGATATTAAGGTTTGTAAGTGGATGGAATATCTCTTTAACTCCTAGCTTTCTTGCAAGAATCTCATCTTTATCCGGGACAATACCTCCTACTACAACAGGTGTACCTTCTATACCTTTTTCTTCCATGATTTTAAATAATTTAGGAAGTACGATCTTAGGTGATGCCTGCATAATTCGATAACCGATAATATCAACATCTTCCTGAACAGATGTCTCGACAATCTCTCTAGGTATCTGAACATTACCTAAAATCACTTCCATTCCTGCTTCCCTTAATGCGTGCGCTATAATCCAATATCCTCTTTGGTGGTAAAAATCATCACGGCTTAACAGTATTTTTATTGGACGTTTCATAGATTATCTCCTTAAATCATGTTATTGCGTGGATCATTATTTTTTTATGCGAGAACTTTCCATCCAATGCAGCAATTTGAATCTCCCCCCTGTGCTTCTTGCCTGATTTTCCCATATTCACCCTGGGTCATATAGCACTTTACCCCCTCAATCACATGGGGGATGATATTTTCATCATTTTGGAAAGCTTCCAGGAGTCTTTTCTTTGCTTTTTTCAGTCTATCTTCATCCCTCATGCCGCGGGCTTTATTTAATCTTGCAATCTGTTTGTCTCGAATAGCAGGATCATACTCATATAAAGCTTCAAAATCTGCATGTTCCTGAAGTACCTTTAATGCTTTTGTCTGAATATCATCTTCATCAACAAAAACATTTGCTCCGACAAGTTTTCTGCTTTTACCGTCAAAGTCATTTTGCCATACTGCTGCTTCTTTTCGTATATCATCACACATCCAGTCCCAGGCTTTAAAAGCACCCCCCATTGAATCAATGGTATCGAGGATTTTTATTGCATCTGCTTCTATTTTGTCTGTAAGGGCTTCAACATAATATGAGCCGCCAAGTGGGTCGATCACGGAAGTGATTCCCGTTTCAAGATCAATAATCTGTTGTGTTCTTATGGATAGGGATGAAGAAAATTCCGTTGGTATGGCCAGGGCTTCGTCAAAAGAATTAACATGAAGAGATTGAACCCCTCCAATGATTGCAGCCATGGAATAAATAGTACTTCTGATTATATTATTAAAAGGTTGTGCTTTGGTCAGAGTCGGTGCATATGTTTGACAATGCATTCTGCATAATAAAGAGGCCGGTTTTTTAGCATTCAAACGTTCCTTGAATGTTCTTGCCCATAATCTTCTCATGGCACGAAATTTTGCAGCTTCTTCAAAAAATTCGGGACCTGAATTAACAAACCAGGTAATTCTGTGGGCAAAGTCATCAATATCGAGCCCTTGTTTCATGAGAATCTCTGCGGTGGAAATAGCCAGTGCAACGCCAAAGGCTATCTCCTGCGCAGCAGTACAGCCACCTTCCCTGGTATTTCGCATATCAAGATAACCAGAGTTAAAAAGCGGCAGATTTGCTGTGCAGTATTCCATGATATCTATACATTCCTTTTCGGGCCTAAGCATATTTGACATGCTTCCCCTTAATTCTTCCAAAGGAATCCCCTGTTTTTGAGCAATAATAATATAGTTTGCCAAAGAAAAGGGGGATGCTGTAATCATGTGAACAGGATACTTTCTTAAATCTATTCCCTCAAAAAGGGTTTCATAATCATAAAGGGTATCGCATACGACTTCATCCTTACCCACCATTCCTTCGGCCTGTTCATCATCTGCATCAGGACCCCATCCTCTGAGCCCAACAACAGAGAGTGCATTTGCTCCTTTTGAAATAAGAAATTTCCATCTTTTGTTTGTCTCTTCAGCGGTTCCAATACCTGTTACCTGTCGTGTATTTAATCCACGGGACAGATGCCCCGCCGGAAAAATACCGCGGGTATAAGGATACTGACCCGGGAAGGATATATCTTTTACAAAATCAATATTATTGGTATCTGCAGGGGTATAAAGGGGCTTTACCTTAAGACCGGAAATGGTTACATGCTCTTTTTTTTTACCAGGAACTTTTTCTAAAATTCTGGATATCTGTTCTTCATATTTTTCCTGCGCATCCTTAAGTTCTTTTATCAGTTCTTCATCAAACATGACATACCTCCTTGTTTAATCAAAATTAATAGTGTATGTGCAGCTTATTTACAACGGCACAATTTCCGGTTTGGAGATTAAAGGTGGTACTCTTTTAAATAGTGCAACTCTTGTAAGACGGTATTTAACTAATAGTAAGATTAAAGGTGGTGAAATTTTAAATAGTGCTCAAAGAAAAAACAGGATTTTTTGTTCAGACACT
>CAZNFB010000395.1:0-2321 GCA_964572105.1 uncultured Desulfobacteraceae bacterium | reverse complement strand
GGTATGGTAACCTGCGGCTGCAAAAGTTTGTAGTGGTGGCGCTGGGGTTTGAGAGGGTATGTTTTAACTCCGTCTTATAAGGCTACCATTATTTATACGAATAATTATACGAATTACAGAGCCTGGTTTTAATTACAGCAATAAACTGAGCTATAATAAAATTTAAAAATCTCTGAAACTCGCTGCGCTCAAACAGCCAGAGTTTTTTAAATTTCACCATAGCTCAGTTTCGCCATCTGGCCTTGTGACAAATTTTAAAATAGGATTATTATCTGAACATATATAGAATACGTCATCTCCCTTTGTCACATCTTTTTTCTTTCTAAATATCGACCTAATAATTAAAAAAACCTCTTGCATTTTAAATAATAAAGGCGCTTAATTAAATTTATTGTTGATTTCTTAAATAAGTAGTGTTTTTATTAAATTTTTAATGAGGCAATTAGTGAAAAATTTTAAAGCAGGTCAATATATAAATCAAGGCACGCATAAAAGCTTCCAGCCCAATAAAATCAATAGAAAATGGAATGTTGGTAACATGGAGTTAATAAATCTTTTAAGCCAAGCCGACAGGCAATTAGGTCGCCTTGATATGTATTCCGAATATATTCCTAATATTGATTTATTCATTAGTATGCACGTATTGAAAGAAGCATCCCAATCAAATAAAATTGAAGGGACAAAAACCAATATTGAAGAAGCGTTATTAGATAAAGAAGATGTCAATAAAGAAAATAGAGATGACTGGGAAGAGGTTCAAAACTACATTTTAGCGCTAAATACAGCAATCACTGCCTTGGAAAAACTTCCGTTTTCCTCAAGGCTAATAAAGGAAACCCATCAAATTTTACTAAAAGGGGTTCGAGGAAAACACAAACTGCCCGGTGAATTTAGAAGCAGCCAAAACTGGATTGGCGGGGCAAGTATAAATGATGCGACATTTGTTCCCCCATCACATGCTACAGTAAACGAATATATGGGAGATTTGGAAAAATTTGCACATAATGACGAACATAATTTTCCAGACTTATTAAAAATAGCATTAATACATTATCAGTTTGAAACAATTCACCCTTTTTTAGATGGGAATGGACGTGTAGGACGCTTAATAATCACTCTTTATCTTGTCGAAAAAGGACTTTTAAAAAAGCCTGTTTTATATTTATCTGATTTTTTTGAAAAAAATAGAACTTTGTATTATGATAATTTAACACGTGTTCGTGAAAAAAACGATTTAACACAATGGTGCAAATTTTTTCTTGTTGGAGTTATTGAAACAGCACAAAATAGTATCAAAACATTTGATAGCATCCTTAAATTACAAAAAGAACTTGATAGCAAACTTCAAAAGTTTGGATGTCGATCAAATAATGTACATACAATTATTAATTATTTGTTTCAACGTCCCATTCTTAACGCTCAAAAAGCAAAAGAACTTACTAATCTTTCACTTCCAACTGTTTACAAATTAATAGATGAAATGGAAGAGCTTTGCATAATTGAAGAAATTACAGGTGCAAAAAGAGGTAAATTTTATTTGTTTAGAGAATATATTGAACTATTTAAATAATGTTAGGTAGCAATGGGTGTAACCAATGGATAGAGGACTTTGCCTTGTGTTGCAGGCTTGTCCCATTCATGTACGTCTGACTCGATTTCTGTTCGTCACCCCATACTTTCGCGCTACCCTGCCTCAGCAGGGCTGCTGCCTTCCGAAGCACCGTCACCAATACCAAAGTTGTAATACCGCTACGCCCTTCGTCTTCATCCGGCTGGGTCTAAGACTTGTCAAACGATTTACTTTTATGATACGTTTGACTCACTTTTAAGAACATGTTCCGTGCCCGGCACACAACGAATTTTGCTCCACACAACTTAGCCCATCTTTTTCATTTTTATGAACAAATGCTCATAAAAAGCGTCTTTTTAGAGGTTTCAAAAATTTAAACTGAATGATTTCAATATATTAAAAAAATTTTACTTCGACTTTGTCAATGTAGTGCCATAAAATAAAAATAAAGCTTGACTTTTTATTGACACCTGCCTATATTGATACAACATGTATATTAGAAGAACCACAATAAAAAGTCGGGGGTCAAAAAGGGGGTCACATCTTAAATAATCAATATTGAAATTAAATCTCGTCTGCTTTAATTTCGCATAAAAATTTAATTGGTGGTTTTATTTTAGGAGAGCCGAATTTTATTAGCTGGATAAAAGAAACATTTTTATTATCCAGGAAAGAAGACAAAGAGATTCCACAATTAAAAAAATTAAAGCCTATACTTACACTGGAAGCCGTTGTGTCGGAAGTATGTAAA
>CAZNFB010000394.1:0-2337 GCA_964572105.1 uncultured Desulfobacteraceae bacterium | reverse complement strand
ATACTTAGTATTAAAAGTGACCATCTGCAATAGCTGAATGTTATACTATATATCTCATATCCCAAAATGGCTGAAACTAAAACCAACCCCTGATTTTTCAATAATATGGTCGATTTACGCAGTCTGAACTTTTGATGTCAGTTTTCCGAATGTTTCTGAAATATTAACACAGCAACAAGTATCAGAGGCGCTGTACCATGATAAACATGCCGGGAAAAAGCAGAATAACAATAATCCAAAAACTGGGTGAAAGTCTGGCCGCAGAGGTGTTTTTAGCCAAAGATGAAAGCAGGGAAGAATCTGTTGTTGTAAAAAAAATACGTCCCGAATTTGCGCAAGAGGGTATTTTTGAGCATATTGAACAGCAGAGGGTATATCTTTTAGAATTAAATATCAGACAATTGATTGTACCGGATCTGCAGATCGATAATGATGGGTCGCTGCTGCTGATATCTCCTTGTTGTAATGGCCGGATTTTTTCTGAGTGGCTGGAAGAACATAAAAAAATTGATACAGTCAAATTGCTTGAAATCGGTATTGCACTGGCTGATGGTCTGGCAGTTCGCCACGGGGCAGCATTGATTCATAAAGGTGTTAAACCTGCCAATATTTTGATTCAGGATAATCCGATCCGCATCCAGCTGATTGATGAGATTAAAGTTTCTGACAACAGTTGGTTCAGCCGGTTTGTTTCGGATAATCAATACAGGCGCGGTACTTTACCTTATCTTGCTCCTGAACAGACAGGGAGAATCCGGCTTGATGCGGGTTACTATAGTGATCTGTATGCACTGGGCGCAATTTTGTATGAGTGCGCAACAGGCAGGCCTCTTTTTTTATCCGATGATCCCCTGGATATTATTTATTCTCATCTTGCAGAAGTTCCTGTTCCTGTTTCAGATCTTAACCAGGATTGTCCGGGTATTGTCAGTGATATTATTATCATTTTGTTGGAAAAAGCCCCTGAAAGACGCTACCAGAGCTCCAAAGGCCTTTGTTCTGATCTGCAAACCTGTTTAACCTCATGGAAAAAATCGGAGCGGGCTACATCATCAGCACTGATTCCTCCTTTTATTTTAAAACAAAAAGATCAGAGCAACCAGATCACTATCCCTTCTATTATGGTGGGCCGGGACCAGGAGAAAGCAAGGCTGCTGGCTGAGTATAAGCGTGTCTGCACAGGTAAATTAGGCATAGCATCCATATCCGGTTTGTCAGGTATGGGGAAAACCCGTCTGGTTCAGGAGCTTGAACTGCCCATTGTTGCGCAAAGGGGTTACTACACTTTTGGCAAGTTTAATCAGTATAATCAACATCTCCCCTACAGTACCTTAATAGGTGCAGTTGGCCGTTTAATACGGCAGTTTTTAACGGAGGATGCCGGGAGAGTGGCCCACTGGCGAAAGCAGATACTTGATGCAACAGGGGAGAATGGAGGACTCCTTGTGGGCCTGGGGCCGGAGCTGGAACATTTAATCGGCAAACAGCCCAGGGTAGCACCCCTTCCCCCGGCAGAAGCACGAAATCGTTTTAATAATTTATTTTGTCGTTTTCTTGCCTCTCTGGCCTGCGCCGAGCATCCCCTGGTATTATTTATTGATGATATGCAATGGTGTGATCATGCAACCTATGACCTGCTGGATCTAATTTTTTCCAGGCCCCAGGACTTTCCCTATCTTTTTATTATCGGAGCCCATCGTAATAATGAGGTGGATGAGGATCACCGGATTATTCAAATGGAAAACGCCATTCAAGCCTCTTCCCAGCCTCTGCTTAAAATTTATATCGATTCTCTGGGTCAGGATTCAGTTAATGAGATGATTGCATTTATTTTAAATACCAGCAGATCACGCACTCAGAAATTAACTGATATTATTTACCCTGTTTCTGCGGGAAACCCTTTGTTTGTCAATGAAAGTTTGCGCTGGCTGCACAACAATAACCGGTTATTTTTATCTGATAAAGGGGTCTGGACATGGGCTTCTGATGCTTTGGCCGGTCTGCAGCTGCCGGTCAGTGCCAAAGCGCTCTTTTATGACAAATTATCACAGTTCCCAGATAATGTGACACGGCTCCTTTCCACCGGAGCCTTGTTGGGATCACATTTTGAGGCAATAGATCTGGCACTGGTTGCACAAATATCTCTACAAAAGCTTTATACATCCCTTGGTGGTGTATTGAGCCAGCGTATTTTGCTGCAGGATAAAACCACCCTCTCTTTTTTCCATGATCAAATTCAGGCAGGAGCAGCCGATTTTTTAGATGATGAACAAAAGCGTCGGTGCCACAGGAAAATTGCCCGTGTTTTTATTGATCAGCTGCAAAAAGAGGAGAATC
>CAZNFB010000393.1:0-2368 GCA_964572105.1 uncultured Desulfobacteraceae bacterium | reverse complement strand
AATTGCAACAGGAAGGTGAGCAAAGAGGAATTATTATTGGTGAGCAAAGAGGTGAACTTAAAAATGCCAGGCAAGTTTTATTGGTTATTGCTCAAAGCAGGTTTGATCTTTTACCACAATATCTTATAAATGATATAAAAAGCATTGAATCTCCTGAAACCCTGAATGAATTGTTCAGAAGAACCCTGAAATGTGAATCTTTGGAGCAATTTAAGAGGTGGATACAAAAGGCTTTAGTGTAGTATCTTGTAGATACTCATTTTCGCTTTTTTTCTATAGAAACTTATAAACTAAAGAACGCCCCCTGTTTTGGCCCTGAGTAGTTACTGTGATTATTTTATTTATTATATCCTGTTTTATCAAAAAATACCCGGCCATCTTTTTGCCGGTAAAGGTAGGTTTTATAATAAGGGTTTGGAGGGAGGTTTTTTAAAAAATCTTTTTTTATTAGGGTGTCGAGGTTTGGGGGGTAAACGTTAAATGTTTTTTTGTAGTTTTCAAGTCCGTTTTCAATTAAAAGAATCCCTTTTAAACCTGTAATTCTTTTGCTGATACTTTCTCTATTATTCTTATTAAGTTCGGGATCTTTAAGCATATCTGTCAGTAAAAAAATTGCGGCTTTGGTTCTTTTGCTTTTAATTGCAAATCTGCTTCCAAGCAGAGTTATCAGCAACGGGGAATTTTTTATTTTCGCTGTTTCAAAAAAGATTTCAGATGCTTTGGAATAATTGTTTAAAAAGTAATAATAATTAAATCCAATATAATATCCGGGCCGCCAGTCCCAGGAAAGGTGTTTTCTCGGTATTTCAAGGAGCCTGATGGCTTCCTCGGGCATGTGGCAGTCCCAGGGCAAGAGAGCCTGTGCCAGCAGGTACGTCTGCATAAAATATGGATCTAATGTTAACGCCTGTTCCAGGCCCAGGCGTATTTTTTCTTTTTCATCAAATGAAATCTTTTTATCACTTCCTACAAATGCCCCGATTTTAAGCAGAATATGATTTGCCATGAGCCCCTTGAATTCACCGGCAAAAAAAGGAATAATTTTACCAGGCAGCGGATTGATTTGCAGAGAATAATTTGCTCCAAGGGTTTTACGGTTTTTTTTAACTTCAAGGCTGCTGGCAAAAAAGACTGCTGCAAAACAGAGAAAGGATAAAAGGAATACACCTGTCTGTTTAATATTCACGCAAGCTCCCGCCTTTGAAAAATAAAAATAGTTAAGGTCAGTATAACGCCTATATAGGAAATGCCGTATAATCCCACCCATAAGAGGGCTGTTGTATTAACAGGGAGTCCGTAAGCAGCGGTTGTCTTTAAATCAAAAGCAGCCAGATTAGGCATTACCCATGAAACACAGCTTATTACTTTTACAGGGAGGGAATTTTCGGCAAGAAATTTTGTTGAAAGGATAATGTTTTTTACGTTTTCCATGTTCTGCCCTACAAAATAGCATCCAAGGGACAGGAGAAATGCTGTAAACTGATGAGTTGTTATACTTACCCAAAAAAGAGTTAGAGCCATTAGAATAAGGAGAGAGATAGTTAAAAAAAGTATGGAAAGAAAAAAAAGGGACCATGAAAAATTAAAAGGGATCTGTCCATCTACGCTTATAAAAGAAAGCTTAACTGAGACTGCCGCGCAAAGACCGAGGAGGATACTTGAAATAAGAATAATCAGGCTCAGTCCCGCATATTTTCCAAGGATATATTGGGCTTTGCTCACGGGCCTTGAAAGTATAAGATAGATGGTTCTGTTATAAATATCATTTGAAATATTGTTAATGCTGAAAAAAAAGATAAGGATAAGGCCGGAAAATGAAATAATGGAAAGACCCATATCCACGGCAACCTTGCCTGCCTCCCAGGAGAACATGCCTGTAATAATGATATTAACAAAAAAGAGAACCAGGCCAAGTAGAATAATGCCGTAAAGCGCCCTGTTCCGCATACAGTCCTTAAACGTAATCCACGCCACAAGCCATGCTTTATTCATTTGTTATCATATCGTCCTTTTCAATTAAACTGACAAAAGCATCTTCCATACCGGAATTGTTCTCAGGCATATTTTCAACCGTACCACAATAAAGAAGCTTCCCCTTATTAAGTATCCCTATCTGGTCACAGGTTTTTTCAATGTCGTTTAAGATATGTGAGCTGAAAAAAACTGTTTTACCTTTTTCGCGAAGATTTAGAATAATACTGATTATAAGACGGCGACCCATGGGGTCCAGCCCGCTCATCGGTTCATCCAGAATATAGATCTCAGGGTCATGAATAAGGGCAATGGCAAGGCCAAGGCGCTGTTTCATCCCTTTTGAGTATGTACGAACAAGGTTGCTTCCGGCTTTTTCAAGGTTTAGTTTTTCGAG
>CAZNFB010000392.1:0-2400 GCA_964572105.1 uncultured Desulfobacteraceae bacterium | reverse complement strand
CTTATTATGTTTGAAGATGTGAAAAAAGCTCTGGAAAATTCAAAACAGCAGAAGATTAGATGGGAATTTTTTTGGGAAGAATAAAAGGTTGTTAGTTGTAGTGACTAATATGTTAAAAGAAAAGGAGATAAATATGGGAACTTCTCAAGAAAACAGTATGACTTTTAATATATTGGTTAAAGAAGAGGATAATTTTTATGTTGCCCATTGTCTTGAATTAGATATCGTGGCAACAGGGAAGACTCCTGACGATGCTAAAAGAGAAATTGTAGCCCTTGTTTGTGCCCAGGTTGATTATGCCTTTAGTAATGACAATATAGAGAATCTTTACCATCCCGCCCCAAAGGAAGTATGGGAAGAGTTTTTTAAATGCAAAGAACACAGTGAGCAAAGGTATAAACTGGAAAGGACTTTTAATAAGGCTAAAGGGTATTTTCTCCCATCGTCAATTATAGCCAACACCTGCCAGGTTAATAATTATTGTCGTGCCTAAAAAGCCTCTTGCTTTAAAAGATTTACTAAAAAAACTAAAAGCTTACGGGGTCGTGCCTCTCACTCGAAAAAGGGGTAAAGGTTCAGAAATTATCCTCTTAAAACCAACCTCGCCAGAATCAAAAAAAGGCCCTCAATATCCTGTGAAAAATCATGGGAGATCAACTGAAATCAGCAAACCTGTTATACGTGCAATTTTAAGACGATTCAAAATTGATGAAAATGAATTTTGGGAATAATTTTTTATCTAAATCCGCATACATAACAGCCATCATCTATTTTTATAGTTTCTTTTTTGTTCCAGGTTGATTCTCTTCATCTAAAACACTTAATTCTGGCTCCTGCATGGAAGTTTCCGTTGCTCATATATTTTCCTGTACCCCTTTGTCCTGCAATCGCTCTCATAAACATCTCTCGACGCTTCTGTAATTTTCAACATTTCATCTATGGTTTCGGTGCATTTGTTAGTATGTCGCATGTCTCGTATGCCAAAACACTCACATCAAAGTGCGAGAAAAGGGTGGCGACAATTGAAACCATGAAAGCAGGTGTTGTTTATACGATAGACAATTCATCTTTAGGTACAAACCTGAAACCTATATATAAAACCGAGCCTACTTGAACAAAGAAAAATATAACCCGTCAAGGCAGCGGATAAAAAAAGCTACGGATTCTTGAATGAAAAGCCTCGGTCAATCAGCTTTTTTTGCCGCTCATTTCTCACGTTCTCGGCGGCTGCGTCGCGATTCTGCATTTACGGAGAATGAGAATTGGTTAGAAATATTATTGCAGAATTAATTGAAATTAAAGATAATTTTGGAGATATACATGAACTGGAATAAGGGAACTCTTTTTGAAACATCCTGCAATTACTGGAAGTCCTGTACACTTCATACCGGCGTTAAACTTGATATCTTTACAATTATCGGAGCTGACAATAAATCATCAGAAGAGATCGCAATAAAGATCAATGGCGATCTGCGCGGGGTATCAGCATTATTAAATGCCCTTACAGCGATGGCGTTGCTTAATAAAACTGAAGACGGATTTTCCAACACAGATTTTTCAAAACAATTTCTTTCAAAAGATTCGCCGGATTATACAGGATTTATTATTATGCACCACCACCACCTGATGGCATCTTGGGCTGAAATGTCTAAGTCTGTATTAAGCGGAAATCCAAATTGCTCAAATGTGTCCCATACAGATAAAGAGAGCGAAAGGGAAAGCTTTTTGATGGGAATGTTTAATGTAGCCAGTGAAACTGCCCCGATGTATTCTAAAATTGTCGATTTGAGTGATTGCACTCACTTGCTTGACTTAGGTGGTGGGCCGGGAACATACGCCATTCATTTCTGTCTGAATAACCCTGAATTAAAGGCAACGGTTTTTGATCTTCCCACAACCCGGAAGTTTGCTGAGAAAACCATCGCCTCTTTTAATCTTTCTGGGAAAATTCGATTTAAAGACGGGAGCTATCTGGGTAAAAATATTGATCTTGAACAGGAGTATGATGCGGTATGGCTTTCTCATATTCTGCACGGGGAAGGGCCAGAAGATGCGGAATCAATTGTGGCCAAAGCCATTAAAGCACTTAAACCGGGTGGGAAGATTTTTATTCATGAGTTTATACTTGATAATACAATGGACGGCCCTTTGTTTCCGGCATTGTTTGCTTTGAACATGCTGATCGGTACGGATAAAGGACAAGCTTATCCAGAAGCACAGTTACAGGAAATGCTCGAAAAATGCGGTATTTTGAATATCCACAGGCTTGATATAACTTCTCCCAATGATGCAGGGATAATGATTGGGGTCAAACCGTGAGAAGTATTTAAGGTAAAAATATCCAGGGCAACCATGTGCAGCTGGGTACACGTACGCCGTAAATTCTTTGATGTGGTGAAA
>CAZNFB010000391.1:0-2420 GCA_964572105.1 uncultured Desulfobacteraceae bacterium | reverse complement strand
CTTATAAAATTTTCGTTCCTAATATGTACGGCAACAGGTATAATAGCTGAAGCTATACACATCAAGATATCAAGCTCCTTATTCTATCCAGCCTGCTTAATATTTTTGTAATTTTTATACCATATTTTTCTCTTTCAACAACCACTTCCCCCCGGGCTACGACCTTATTATTCACAAGAAGATCCAGTGGTTCACCTTCAAGATTTGAAAAAGAGATAGTATCTTCGGGCCCTATATTTAATAATTCTTTTATTGAAAATAAACTTTTTCCAAGCTCCGCTGTCATTTCAATGGGTATATCAAGAATTATTTCAAGATTAGCCAGTTTTTTGGCAAGTATTTCTTCTTCAGTCTCCTTTTCTTCCCCGTCGTCCTCCTGGGATTGCTCCCCAGCATCAGAGACTGTCTGAGCGTCGGTTTCAGGAGAGCTTTCCTCAATTTTTTCAAGCTCAGCAGTCTTTTCAGACTCATCAGCAATTTCAGCGTCCGCATCAATTTTTATGCAGACATCAACAAATATAATCTGTCCGTAATACTCGAAGGCAAAGCGTTCATGCCTGTCCATGTTCAAGGTAATTATTTTAAAATCGATTCCTGAGGTTACAACGGGGGGAGACATGACACAAGTCAACCCTGTATCACAAAAAGCTGTTCTTAGATTTCCCCCTACAATATTTCCTATCTCCCCTATAACATCTTTAATCTCCTCCTCCCCTTCTATCTCATCAAGCTTTACCCCTAGCATGTTTGCCGTCATGACCCTTGCAAAATCATGGGTTATCTGTATGGAGACATTGCCGGTTATATCCCCTGCAAAATCGACAGTCCCATTATATCTTAAAGCATCTGGAGCAAATGTTTTTTTAGAATCTGACAGCTCTATTTCCATGGACAGCATTTTATCAAAAAGCTCTATGACCTTATCCCCTGTGGAAGAGATAATATCCAGCCTGCTGAATTTTGATACGTCGATACTTGTAAGTTTTTTTACAGCGGCGGCTATAGCTGGATCTTCAGGTTTCAGAAATATTTCAATAAAGATGTTATTCCCCTGGGATTCGAATTTAAAGACTTCGTGCCTTGCCATACCTAAGGATTCTATATCGAAGTCTTTTCCACTTGTAATCGAGGGGGTCGTAATTACACACTGCATGCCGGCATCGTTAAATTTTGACTTTAAATTTCCACCGATAATATTACACATTTCAAGAAGTACATCATTAACCTCTTCATCACCTTCAAACTCTTCAGGATCCATGTCCAGCATCATTCCTGCCATGCTGTAGGCATAAAGAAAGCCTGAGTGAATATGAATACCTCCCATGAGTTTCCCTGCAAAACCGAGGGTCCCTGTTATTCTGGGACCATCAAAACCAGGAGGATCACCTGAACCAGCAAGTTCTATTTTTGTGGAAAGCATTGAATCGAACAATTTAACTGTTGATTCCACCACTGAAGACTGAATATCAAAATTATTAAGGGTGTCTTCCATATAAAAATCCTTGTTTCCATAGTAACTGTTCAGGTGTACTGATTTTAAGGATGCTTCAGGTATGCATATCAGCCCAATAGTTACGTTTCTGTTTCATCGATTTATAATTCTCTCCCAATAGAATTACTCAACCTCACGAATTCAGAAACTGTAAGTGTTTCAGCACGTCTAACCGGATCAATATCAGCTTTTTTCAAAATACTTCCCGCTGTTTGCGAATCAATATTCAATATATTCCCGGACAAAGAATTTCTTAAGACTTTACGCCTTTTTGAAAAAGCCGCTTTTATTGTCCTGAAAAAAAGAGCTTCATCATCCGCCTGCTCTAAAGGGGATTCTTTAAATTTGATTTCAACAACAACTGAATCGACTTTCGGCCTTGGAAAAAAACAGGTCGCTTTCAAATCAGCAATTTTACGGATATCCGCGCAGTATTTAAGCATAACAGAAAGCCTCCCATAATCTCTGGATTCAGGGAGTGCGGTTATCCGTATACCCATCTCTTTTTGTAGCATTATTATCGCGCAGTCAACATATAACCTTTCATGAATAAGTTTAACAAGAATCTGGGAAGAGATATTATAGGGGAGATTTCCAAGAAGAGTAATTTTTTCCCCGGCCTTTTCTGCGAAATCTTTAATCGGAAGTGCCAGTATATTACCCTGAACCACCTTTACATTATGAATATCATTTAAAAAGAGTTCATTGTTTAATAGACCATAAATTCTTTGATCCATTTCAACTGCATAAACTTTTTTTACTCTTCGGGCTGCAGGAATTGTCATCGCCCCAAGTCCTGCGCCTATCTCAAGAATCGTATCTGCTGCTGTTAGATTACAGCGATCAATTATCATTTCAGATGTTTGAGAATCCTTTAAAAAATTTTGACCAAGTTTTTTTTTAGGATGCAGATTTATAGATGACAATA
>CAZNFB010000390.1:0-2428 GCA_964572105.1 uncultured Desulfobacteraceae bacterium | reverse complement strand
GTGCTGTCTTCTCGGAATCAAACTTATTTTCAAGCTCAGTTAATTCTTTTTCATAATCTTCTGGTGTCATTATTCCTTCTCCCTTATAAATAAAACTCCATCCAGTGCTGTGTTTACATCGTTCTCAACTTCCTGGTAGGGGAGCTTATTCGCTTCTGCAAGAATTATAATTCTTTTTTTAATAGCTATTGCAGCATCTTTGATATCTGTTATTTCGCCCTTATATTTTTCGCTCATTTTGCACCTCCCTTTTAATTACATTTTTATTTGCAAATCTTCAGAGGACATATTCTTTTCTTTTATTATTTCCCCTGTATCTGTCCGCTTGTATTCCCATATTTTTCTATCCCAATTCGGCACAATCTCACACTCTATCTGTCGCATTTCATAACCGTTGTTTAACTTTGTAGCGGCACTATTTACACCTGCTTGGATCCCGTCTATCCGGCTTTTATAGTCTGACATAACTGCTTTTTTGTCGTCCTCAGCCTGTTTAAGATTGGCTACTTGCTGCGCCATTTTGATAGCAATTTCTTTTTTTTCGGCTTCTGTAAAAACATACTTGACGAACTCTTTTGAAAATTCATTTGTTTTCATTTTACTTTTCCTTTTTTAAAAAATTAATTAAAATATATCGTTAGTATAAACGCCTAAAATGGATGCTATGTCCTGAGCTTGACCCTGAGTTGCGTTTTGAATTCCATTAAGGATTTTAGAAAAAGTTGCTGTGTCAATGCCAGTTCTTTCCGCAATCCAGTTCTGTTTCAACCCCTTCCTGTCAATCTCGTCTTGCAGTCTCTCGTTTTTTTCTATCGGCTTAATCATTCTTCACACTCCTTTATTTATATTCAACTTTTTTAATAAATTTGCCATTCACTCTGGATATTAACACGTTTGTTTTCGTCTATATATTCTGTTGCCATAAATTCACCTTCCTTTATTAAATTATTAAAAGTTGAGCCAATATAAAAAACATTTATCACATTGTCAAGTTTTTTTATTTAATTATTTTTAACAAAAAAATCTTGACAAGGCTTTTATGGGGGTGTAAAGTGATTTTGAAAGTCAGTTTTTAAATTTATTAACTTAAAAAAAGGAAGGAGAAACCATGAATAAATAAACCCAATGGGGCGAATCAGGGCGTCCCGGTTCCTGAGCGCCTGCAATTTTTACCCGCTGTTTATTGTATTAATTGTGGGCGCAACCCTGATTTTTTTATAAACTATTAAAGAAAAGGAAACTTTTACAATGAAAATCAAGAAAATAATGCTTAAAAATTTCGCTTCAGTAAATGAGGTCGAAGTAAACCTGTCCGATTCAGTTACATATCTTATAGGTGAAAACGGAGCAGGGAAAACAACTGTCGGGTTAAATGCGATATGGTTTATTTTGGAAGGGCTTTCCCTTAAAGGTAAAAAGGTTTTGCACGGAGATCGTTTCCGATTTATCGGGGAATACGGAAAAAGTGCAATCGGACAAATTGTATTATATGATGAATCTGAAAATATTGATATTACAATTCAAAGAAAATTACTCAAAAATAAAACTGAACTGAAAATCATTGCATCTGACAAAAGACACCTCCCTGCTGATTTTATTGACGATATTTTTAACATTTTTTCAATCAATCCAGCCGGATTTGCAAAACTTGCTCCTCGTGATCAGGCAGAAGCGCTTGGGATTGACACATCAAAATTTGATAAGCTTAAAAAAGAAAAATATGATGAAAGAAAAGAAGCTGGATATAATATGAAACAGCTTAAAGGGGCATTTGAAGAACTTGAAGAAGTACCAGAAACTAAACCTGTGGATCTTCAAAAACTTTTGCAAACAAAAGAAAAAATCGAAGCGGTAAATACAAAAGCTGTTGAAAAAGCACGGTCGGAACGTGATAAGGCTGTCCAGGAAGCTATTAAATATAACAATGAACAGGATGAAAAACACAAGACAATAAAAAAAGCTGTTACCGATATTGAAACAACAGAGGAAAAAATTAAAACATTGCAAAATGAAATAAATAAACTCAAAATATCATTAGGCAAATACATGAATGTTAATGATGAATTGATAAAAAAGAGTAACCAGCTTCCAACTCCTGGCAAGAAAAAATCAACAGACATTCCGGTTCAGATTCCAAAAACTGAAAGTTTAACAGCTTTAAATAACCAAATTCAAGCGGCTGAATCAACTAATAAAAAAGCTATTGCATATCAAAAATATGTTAACGTTAAAAATAAATATAATGCTGCCCAAAAAGAACATGCCGCCAGACAAACCGAAATGGATACGATTGAATCAGATCGTATTAAATATATTAAATCCTGCAACCTTCCATTTTTAAACATTTCAATTGATGATAATGGTGGAGTATTAATAGACAATCGTCCTTTTTCAGAAACATATTTTTCAAAAGGTGAAATATTGCGTA
>CAZNFB010000389.1:0-2438 GCA_964572105.1 uncultured Desulfobacteraceae bacterium | reverse complement strand
TTATGAGAAAGGGGGTTCCTGTTTCAGGAAATTTTCTTAATCAGGAGGTTGCTATTATCACAGGGGCAGTTGAGGCTATTATAGTGGACGTGCAATGTATTATGCCTTCCCTGACCGAAATTGCCAAATGTTATCATACAGATATAATATCCACATCCCCAAAGGCAAAGTTCACCGGAGCTCTTCATATGGAGTTTCACGAGGATAAAGGGGAGGATATTGCTAAAAAGATCGTGAAAAAGGCCATAGAAAATTTTCCAAAAAGAAACAAGGAAAAAGTATTAATCCCTGACAAGCCCGTTGAAATGTATGCAGGATTCAGCGTTGAAGCTATTGTAGAGGCATTAGGCGGAAAACTTGATCCACTGATTGATGCCATTAAAGCAGGAAAGATAAAAGGGATTGCAGCCGTTGTGGGGTGCAATAACCCCAAGGTAAAGCATGATCAAAGTCATGTGGAGATGACAAAGAAACTGATAGAAAATGATATTCTCGTACTGGAAACGGGCTGTGTTGCCATTGCCGCCGCAAAGGTTGGATTGCTTGTTCCGGAAGCCTCAGAAAAAGCAGGTAATGGGTTAAAATCTGTATGCAAGGCCTTTGGAATTCCCCCTGTATTACATATGGGTTCCTGCGTAGATATAAGTAGAATACTTGTTGCTGTTTCGGCAATTGCAAATGCCCTGGGAGTCGACATAAGCGATCTTCCGGTTGCAGGGGCTGCCCCTGAATGGATGAGCGAAAAGGCGGTGAGCATCGGCACCTATGTAATAGCTTCAGGAGTATTTACAGTTCTTGGGACAGTTCCCCCTGTTCTTGGCAGCGCAGAGGTGGTGGATCTCCTTACAAATGGTGCAGAAGGACTTATAGGGGCAAAGTTTGCTGTGGAGGTGGATCCAATTAAAGGGGCCGATCTGATGATAGATCATATCAAAGCTAAAAGAAAAGGGTTGGGCCTGTGAAAAATGTCATCATCGGGAACAGCGCAGCAGGGGTGAGTGCAGCAGAAACCATAAGAAATATTGACAAGGATGCATCAATTACGATTATCAGTGATGAAAAGCATGGTTTCTATTCCAGATGTCTTCTGACATATTACTTGTCCGGAGAAATCAGCAAAAAAATGCTTTTTATCAGGCCGGATGATTTTTTCGATAAATTAAATATTAATTTTATGCCGTCCAGGCGTGCTGTAAAGATCGCAAATGGCGTTGTAATTCTTGAAGATGGCAGCGATGTTCAATACGATAAATTACTTGTTGCAACAGGGGCATCTGCAAATAGAATAGATATTCCCGGCTCTGATGCTGACGGCCTCTTTTGTATGAGGGATTTAAATGATCTCACAGTAATTGATTCCCGCTTGAGTGGTGTTAAAGCAGCCGTAGTTATAGGTGGTGGACTGGTGGGGATAAAAACAGCCTGTTCATTAGCAAAAAGAGGGATAAAAATTACGGTTTTAATAGCCTCGGGCACTGTTCTTTCCCAGATGATCGATGCAAATTCCGGAAATATGGTCAAAGCTGTGCTGGAAAAAAACAACCTGAAAATAAAAACAGGTGTTATACCTAAGGAAATTATTAAAAAATCAGGAAAACTTGCAGGGATCAGTCTTAATAACGGTGAAACAATAGATTGTCAGATCGCAATTATGGGCAAAGGGGTTGAACCAAATACCGAGCTTGTAAAGGGCTTAAAAATTCAGGTTAATTCCGGTATAGTTGTTGATAATAGAATGGAGACTGCAATTAAAGGTATCTATGCTGCCGGAGATGTCGCTGAAACAATGGATATTGCATTACAATCAAGTCGTGTAAATGCTATATGGCCCTGTGCCGTGGAGCAGGGGAGGATTGCCGGTGCAAACATGGCCGGTAAAATCAGACAATATCCAGGCTCCCTGCGAATGAATTCCATAAGCTCTTTTGGTCTTGATGTTATAGCCCTTGGGATTGTTGATCCGAAAGATGATGAATATGAGATATTTACACCAAAGCATAATATTGAGCAAAATATCTACAAGAAATTAATCTTGAAGGACGATATCCTTTGTGGAGCCATACTTGTTAATGATATCAAACAGGCGGGGTTCTATAACAGCTTGATAAAAAAAAGGATGAAGATAACAAAGTTCAAAAAAGATCTTATAAATGGGGAACTAATCCGTTCAAACTTTTTAAAATGTTTTAAGTAGGGGCACGATGCATCGTGCCCCTACCCTGATGCATCGTGTCCTTACCCTGATGGGTTTTTTCTTAACGCTCTCGAATTCGTTCAAACAATTTCAAAATTTTTTTGTTTTTTATGACAGGGTTTCAGGAGTGGCGAAGCTGATCTATGGTGAAATTTAAAAAACTCTGGCTGTTTGAGCGCAGCGAGTTTAAGAGGTTTTTAAATTTTATTATAGCTCAGTTTATTACTGAAATTCGGCCGAGCTC
>CAZNFB010000388.1:0-2474 GCA_964572105.1 uncultured Desulfobacteraceae bacterium | reverse complement strand
GTTTTTTTTTCATGTTTTTTCTCCTAATGATAATCAACAATTTCCACATCAAAAGGGGTAAAAGAGGGGTAAAAGGGATCACATCTTAAATATTCAATATTCGCTTTTTTATTTTGCCCACATGGGCAATGCTGCCGGGTCAATGAAAAAAACAATTTTTCCAAAAAAATAAAATATTACTGTAATAATAATTACACCTGCGATATTAGCCACAAACCCTATTTTTATCATATCAATTATTCTGACTCTGCCGCTGCCGAAGATAATCGCATTGGGTGGTGTTGCCACCGGCATCATAAATGCGCAGGATGCAGATATAGTCGCGGGGATCATAAGTAATAACGGATTGGTTTTTATGGCAACAGCAACTGAAGCAAGAATGGGAAGTATCATTTCTGTTGTTGCTGTATTGGATGTAAGTTCTGTTAAAAATGTAAGTGTTAAACAGAGAATATTTACAATTAGAAATGGTGATGTATCTGATAATCCTTTAAATTGGCTCCCTATTATTTCTGACAGCCCTGTAACTTGAAAACCCTTTGCCAGGGCAAAGCCGCCTCCAAAAAGGAGTACTATATCCCATGGAATATTTTTAAACACATCGGGTCCCATCACAGTAAGAGTTTTTGAATCTCCATTTTTTGCAGGGATCAAAAAAAGAATCAAAGATATAAAAAGAGCAACTGTTCCGTCATCGATCATTTTGGAATATGGAAGCAATTGTGACCAGCCCGGTATTGTCAGTACTCCTAAAACGATTTTTTTCCTGAAGATCCATAAAAACGCAGTGGCTAAAAACAGAGTAAGTACAATTTTTTCTTCATATATCATCTTTCCCAGTTTATGATATTCCCTATCTATCATGGATCTGTCCGGTATCAGGTCAGATCCGGCCCGGAAAAAAACTTTTGTTATCAAAACCCAAAGCAAAGCTAACATGGCTAAAGTTATGGGAAGAGCCATCACCATCCATTGGCCAAAACCTATGGGCTCGGCTTTGGGAAATATTATTGTGAAGATCCGGGCAAAGGATAAGTTGGGGGGAGTACCCACAAGGGTCGCGATTCCCCCCACAGAACAGGCATAGGCTATTCCCAGCATTAAGCCCACTGTGAATTTCCGTGATTTTTCCTCACCAAACCGCTCCTCCATCTGAAAAATGACCGCAAGGCCTATGGGAACCATCAGTATGGCTGTTGCGGTATTTGATATCCACATGGACAAAAATGCCGCGGCAATCATAAAACCGAGTATTATCCGGGAAGAGCCTCCCCCTATGATTCGTATGATTGTAAATGCGATCCGTTTGTGAAGTCCCCATTTTTCCATGGTCAAGGCTATCATAAAACCACCCATGAATAAAAAAATTGTACTGTTCATGTATAGACGGGCAGCTGCATTACCGGTCATTATGCCAAACAGGGGGTATAGTACCACAGGAAGAAGGGCAGTAACAGAAATGGGGACAGCCTCTGTAATCCACCAAATTGCCATAAAAACAGCCACTGCTGCCATGTTGCCTGCCAGAGGTTTTTCCGGGGAAATTTCAAAGATACAGAGGCATAAAAAAATAAAGGGTCCTGATATCAGTCCCACTTTCTGGACAACAGTTTTTCCATGACGCTTAGCTTTATCTTGCACGATATTTTTTATTCACCTTCGAATTCGGTTAATGTGTAAAATTTATAACCTTTTTCACGCAGTTTGTCCCCTCCCCCCACATCCGGCAGATCAACAATAAAGCAAAATTCAGCCACAGAACCGCCAAGCTTTTCAACCAAAGCTGCAGCGGCAAGAGCAGTACCACCGGTGGCAAGAAGATCATCCACTAACAAAATCTTTGTTCCTTTTTCAAAAGAGTCTTCATGCATCTCAATAATATCAGTACCATACTCAAGCGCATATTCCTGAGCCACTGTTTTTGCAGGGAGTTTCCCTTTTTTTCTTATGGGGAGAAAGCCTTTTCCCAGGGCATATGCAAGGGCCCCGCCTATTATAAAGCCCCTGGCCTCAATCCCTACTATTATATCGAAATCAATATCATCAGTAATATATCTTTGAGCAAATTTATCTATTACAAGCCTTAAGCCCAAAGGTTCTTTAATCAAAGTAGTAATGTCTCTGAACATGATCCCCTTTTTAGGGTAATCTTCCACCGTCCGAATCATGGATTTAATCTGCACTTATGTCTCCTTTTCCGGTTTTATACTAACCAGCTGCGCTAAAGGCTTCTATGCTGAAGGAGAAAACTCGTCACCCCTTCAATTTTCTGCCTTATACCTTCAGTGTGTATTTGTAGGAATGATCAAAAATTTTCTTGTTTTTTTGAGCATGTTTTAAAGCTTTATGAAATTTATTGTGTAACTATTCAGCGAATATGTACGGCAACAGGTATAATCTGATTAAACCTGCTGCCTATCTTAAATCAGAGACGCTGAATAGTTACTTTATTGTCTGAATATCTATATTATATT
>CAZNFB010000387.1:0-2492 GCA_964572105.1 uncultured Desulfobacteraceae bacterium | reverse complement strand
GAGCAATGAAAATCGAGGCGATCCTTATACCAGGTTCAAATTAATAAGAAGTTTTTTTTGCATCTACCCAGAGGCTTTCAATATCATAAAATTTGCGCACCGGTTCGTAAAAAACATGAATGATTACATCCCCGTAGTCTATAATTACCCAGTGGCCTTCCTTTAAACCCTCTATGCTTAAAGGTTTAATCCCCTGTTGTTTAAGATCAAAATGTATGGATTCCGCAATTGCGGTTACCTGGCGATTTGAGTTTCCTGTGCAGATAATAAAGGTATCTGCTATGGAGATCAGCTCACGTATATCAAGGGAGACAATGTCAGAAGCTTTTTTCCCGGATACAGCCTTAATAAAAATTTCAAGCGATGAGCCTTCAGGTGATGGTGTCATAAATATAGTCCTTTATCCCTGATATAATTTTTCACGTTTCCAGGGAGAAAATTATTAATACTTTTTTTTTGTCTGATCAATTCACGGATCATGGTTGATGATATTTTTTTAGGTTCCACATCAGTAATAAATACAGGTTTTTTTTCAGTATGAAAAAAGAGTGAATCTTCAGGAGAGAATCTATAGGAATCTGAGATGGTCGATTTAATATATTTTTTTAACCTGTCCTCCATATCTGAGACATCTTTATTAATAGAATCGCTGCGTGTCATTACAATAAAAGAGACAAGATCAAAAAGCTGAATATACGATTTCCATGTATCGATTTCAAGAAATGCATCTATCCCCAGAATAAAATAAAATCTGGTTTTATCAGGTGAAATCGATCTAAAATAGGATACAGTATCTATGGTATAGGATGCCCCGCCACGTTTGAGTTCAACATTGGAAGGGGTTATAGCTTTTAAAAAGGATTTATCAGCAAGGGCAAGCTGTATCATCTCCATACGGTTTTTAGCACAGACAACTTCGGACAATTCTTTATGTGGCGGTGAAGCAGAAGGGATAAGATATATTTTATCAAATCGGAATATATCCTGAATTTTTTTAACAGCATGGAGGTGCCCCAAATGAATGGGGTTAAAAGTTCCTCCAAAGAGGCCTATACGCATACCGGTATTTTTAGTCTTTTCGGGGCTTATACCTTTCATGACAAAAGCGGGGGTTGATTTTAATTTAAAGAAAGACTTATTTTAGTGCTCCCTTATTTGACCGTCACCTAAAACAACAAACTTGGTGGTGGTCAGTTCTTCCAAACCCATGGGGCCAAAGGCATGGAGTTTTGATGTGCTGATCCCTATTTCGGCTCCCAGGCCAAGTTGGAAACCATCATTAAAACGTGTTGACGCATTCACCAAAACAACAGATGAATCAACTTCACGCACAAAACGTCTTGCCTTTTTATAATCAGATGTTACGATTGTCTCAGTATGACTTGACCCGTATTTTTTTATATGGTCCATGGCGCAAGGCATATCATCCACAATTTTTACAGCAAGGACAAGGTCGAGGTACTCGGCGGGCCAGTCCTCTTCCTGGGCTTCTTTTGCATTTGCAAGTATGCGGCATGTCGAAAGGCAGCCTCTTATTTCAACCCCTGCATCTGAAAAAAGTTTTCCCATGGCTGGAAGAAATTCTTCTGCCACTGATTTATGTACTAACATTGTCTCCATGGCATTGCATACGCCTGGACGCTGCACTTTTGAATTAAAACAGATATTTTTTGCTGTTTCAAGATCTGCGCCTTCATCAACATATACATGACAAACACCCTTATAATGTTTCAACACAGGTATTTTTGAATTCTCCGCAACAAACCGGATTAACCCCTCACCCCCCCTGGGTATAATTAGATCAATCAATTCATGCTGATTTAAAAGGATATTGATCGCTGCCCTGTCTCTCACCGGCACAAGCTGAATAACAGTTTCGGGCAGACCTGCTTTTAAAAGTGCCTTTCCTATCAAATCTGTTAAAGCACGATTGGAATTAAGAGCTTCAGAGCCTCCACGAAGTACCACTGCATTTCCAGCCTTCAGGCATAAACCTGCTGCGTCCACGGTGACATTAGGCCTTGACTCATAAATAATTCCTATTACACCAAGGGGAATACGCATGCGGGATACTTCCAGGCCGTTTGGCCTGATTTTTGTGCCGCTTATGGCCCCCACAGGATCTTCAAGGCCGGCCACCTCCCTTAATCCATCGGTCATGGATTTTATGGTGGAGTCTGAAATGGTGAGTCTGTCTATCATTGCTCCTGGAAGATTTTTTTTCTTTGCAAGGATAAGATCCTTATTATTTTCATTTTTTATAAAGGATGCTTCCTGTTCCAGAAATTCAGCAATATTATACAAAGCCTGATTTTTTTTTGCAGAAGAGAATTTTGCAATTTCAAAGGAAGAGGCTTTGGCAGCTTCTGCCATTTGTACAATGGTTGACTCAATTGACATTTTTGTTCTCCATGTTACGAAACATCTCAATAAATTTGGGCAAACATTACACGAACCCGCCGACTGTAAATTAACATATTATGAATAATAAC
>CAZNFB010000386.1:0-2534 GCA_964572105.1 uncultured Desulfobacteraceae bacterium | reverse complement strand
TATGGGCCAAAATCCTGCGCTATTTCTGCTCAACTTATTTCATCTCCGTTCCTTATTTAATTCCGATCATCAAAGCAATTACAAGCGCTAACTCCATCGGCCAGCAGGGCTTAAAAAAAATCAGCTGAATAATTATTTTTATTTTATTATTATCTGGAATTATCTGGATTTATTTTCAAAAAAGACGTAAAAGTATCAACATGGATAGTAGAATAAAAGAGACTATTGTTGTGAAATTTATTATATGACAATCTATAACCGAACACTACTTTATCAAAAATAATTTTTCAGTAAATAAATATTATGAAACCTATCGCAGCAATTGTTGGACGTCCGAATGTGGGGAAATCAACCCTGTTTAACAGAATAACAAAATCAAAAAATGCCCTTGTGGACAATTTACCCGGGGTTACACGGGATCGTCATTATCAGGACACCGTTTGGAATGATATTGAGTTTATCCTGATCGATACAGGAGGATTTGTAAATGATGATTCTGATATCTTTTCAAGCCAGATTCGGGATCAGGTGGTTTGTGCCATTGAGGAAGCCGATGTAATCATTTTACTACTCGATGGGAAAGAGGGGTGCTCGGCTTTTGACAAGGATATCATAAAGATTCTAAGGCCTGTTACCAAACCTGTCTTTTATGTTGTGAATAAAATTGATGGATTTGAGCAGGAAAAAAATTTTTACGAATTTTATAGCCTTGGGATTGAAAAAATATATCCTGTTTCTGCTGAACATAACTATGGCGTAAGGGATTTTATGGATGATATGATAGAGATGTTTCCCCAAAATGTCATACATTCGCCCCAGGATATGATAAAAGTCGCAGTTATCGGCAGGCCCAACGTGGGAAAATCTTCATTGATAAATCATATTATCGGCGAAAAACGTCTTGTTGTCAGTGAAATCCCGGGAACCACCCGTGATTCCATCGATTCTATCTGTAAAATCGGGGAAAATTCCTATATCCTTGTTGACACAGCGGGAATAAGGCGAAAAGGAAAAGTAAACAAGAAGCTTGAAAAATTTTCCATTATCAAGTCATTAAAAAGTATGGAAAGATGTGATGTGGCATTGATCCTTATTGATGCAGCAGAAGGTATTACCGATCAGGATATCAGTATTGCAGGGTACGCATTTGAACGGGGGTGCGGGTGTATTTTTATTCTGAACAAATGGGATATAGTACCAAAGGAACAAAAGAGCGTTAAAGCTTATTATGATCAGTTAAAAATGTCGGCAAAGTTTTTAAATTTTGCACCAGCAATAACAATTTCTGCACTCACAGGATTAAGAGTTCCAAAGATTTTTAAGCTGGTTGAAGAAGTTTATGCTCAATATACCACCCGTATAGGTACAGGGCCGTTAAACAGGATAGTGGAACGGGCTCTTATCAAGAATGAGCCTTCATTGCACAGAGGTAAACGGATTAAATTCTATTATGCCGCCCAAACAGTGACCAAGCCCCCTACTTTTCTCTTTTTTGTTAATTACCCTGAAGGTGTACATTTTTCATACAAAAGGTTTTTAATAAACCAGGTCAAAGAAGCAACAGGGCTGGATAAAACCCCTGTAAAAATAATTTTTCGGCAGAGAACAGGGAAAAAAAATCTGAATAAAAAACGAAAAAATAAACGCTAATTTTAAAAACTTGATTCAAATTATTTAATAAGGAACGGAGATGAAATAAGTTGAGCAGAAATAGCGCAGGATTTTGACCTATATACAAGGCGCATTATATACGTATTCGGCCTTTGATGCAACAAAGTAGGTGGGCTAAAAGATAAGCTATTTCGTTCAACTTATAAACTTTTCGTTCCTAACTATAAAAATATAGTATATTTCTAAGCTTTTAAACCCAGTTTTCAGAGGATTTTCATGAAATCATTTGCAATAAAAGACCTGATGGTCCCAATCTCAGAATATGCTACTGTCCATGATGATGCGACTTTGCATGAAGCTGTTATGGCACTCCATAAGGCTCAACAGGAATATGATACGTCCAAAACTCAACACAGGGCAATATTAGTGTGTGACAAAGCTAATAAGGTAATAGGTAAAATTAATCATAGGGATATCATAAAATCTTTAGAACCAAAATATGATTTAATTGAAGGGCCCCACCCGTTTTCTCAGTTTGGTTTTAGCAAAACATTTTTAAACTCATTAATTAATCAGCATCTTTTATGGGATGAGCCCTTTAATGAGATCTGCCGAAAGGGGAGTTCTTTAAAGGTAAAAGATATTATGTGCACAATAACTATGGGTGAATTTGTAAAACTTGATTCAACTCTAAACGAAGCTGTTCATCTGTTTATACTGGGTCGTCACCAGGGACTCCTTGTTAAAGATGGTAAAAATATTGTTGGAATTTTACGCCTTACAGATGTGTATGACGAGATATCATCGATGATAATGGAATGTAATATAGAAAATTAATTTTGGAAAACAACATTTTGGGCATCCAAAAAAAAGGGGGCCCTGCGGTTTTGACATCACCCGCCGCAGGGGCTTCCTGTTGTCTT
>CAZNFB010000385.1:0-2543 GCA_964572105.1 uncultured Desulfobacteraceae bacterium | reverse complement strand
TCAAGAACTAAGGGAATTTTCATCATTGTTTTCATAAGGTGCTTTGTCCTTCCTAAAAAAGCATCCGGCTAAAAAAATAAACAAATTTTATCCTTTAAACAAAAAATGTTTTTAGACAGGATATTTTATTTTTCTTCTGGTGGATGCGTTCCCATTATATAGAGTACTCGTCGCAAGTTGATAAGCCCGTCTCTATTCAGGCATAGCGCTCCCACGGTAGCACGTCCGATAGGTGTCAATCCGATGATTAAGGTGCAATCTTCATTCCATGCAAAATGGTCACACCATTGCTGTAACCTTGGATGATACAAGGGAACAATATCTCCAATTACAGGATCGCGCCCTTTTGTTTTTGTGTACTTATGATTGTTACAACCCTGACAAGCTAAAGCCAGATTTTCAAGCTCTGTTTTACCACCGCGAGAGCGGGTACGATATGTTCAACTGAAAAGGGCTGCATAGCAAAACGCACTTGGCTCCGGCAATATTCACAACTGCCTTTAGCCCGTTCCACTACATCATGTTTTTCTTGGGAGGTGATGTGTTTTTCAGGCATAAGCTGGAGGCTGTATCCCCATATTTTCCATCAGTTCGGTAAGAGAAATTTTTCGATAACGTGCCAGTTCTGATAGATATTGCATACGCTGAGCTTCCAGGTTTTCGATTTGGTCTGTTAAGCGCAATAATTCGCTATATTCTTCTGAAATTAGTGACTCATCCCGTCTTTTATCAATTAGTTCATCATATCGTTTCTGAACTTCTACCGGCAATCCTTGATTAATTTTCACTATAAATTGGGCTTCGGTTTGTGACAATCTGTGAACAAGGCGTTGTGCCCGGAGATTGATGACCTGAGAAACAAATTGTTCTATCTCATGCTTGTTCAATTGACCGACGGCTTTCAACAAATTATCTGTAGATAACTCTGTTTCTACTTTAACAATTGCCATTTTTATATCCTCAAACAAACGAATTAGATTAATACACCTGTCTTTTTTTCAGGGTATCCGCTTTTATTTTTTAAAATTTTATCCCAGCAGTCCATAATTTGCAAATAATTTATAATGAATCCAGCCCTGACGCATGAATTTTTTAAAAAGGGCTTACCCCCTATATTACGACCATTTTTTGATAACAATCCGGAGCAATAAGGAATTCTCTTGCGTTTTTTACTTTAAGCTCAGATTGTAGGTTATCAATACTTCCTACTTGTTTGGAATGCGCCCAATCCCTAAAATACTTTTTTTACAGATTAGCTTTTACATGATTAAAAGGAATATCTTCCCTTTTTAACATCTTACTTGCAGCGGCACAAAATTCATCTTTATTTTCATATTGATCCAGAAAGAATCTGTTATCTCTATATCCATATACCATAAAGCAATAATCCAGACTTCTGGCAAACTCTTTATTGTAACGCTTTTCAAAGGATTGCATAAAACCTTCCAGGTAAAATTTTAAACCATGTCATAAAATATTCCATTTCATCCTCGGGAAAATCATTCTCCAGCGGTTTATGTAAAAAGTTTCTATCTTTATACTTTTCGAGTTCCTCCGAAGTGGTAAGGATTTTTCTGAACATAAAGCTGATTCCACCTTTTGTATCAGTAAAATTTAGTACATATTCTGATTTTTTGTATTTTCTCGTTATCTTCAATAGAAACTGGTAACCAAAAGAGCATTTATAGTCATCGTAGGCGGTAGTACTTTCACCGAACAAAGTCTTTAAGGCGGCATAAAGTCGGGGATGATCAAAGTTCGGGGCATTATATTTCAGTTGACGATCCAACCACATGTAGTGGCTATAATTTTCGAAAATAGGAAGTGATTTTGAAACAAATTCACAATATTCTTTTGCAGTTATCGGAGCAATTACACAGGCCGCCTTTTTTATATTAACAGTTATCTGCCGATCTATCATGTCTTTCTCCAGAAAAAAAATGGGGTCAAAAATGGGGTCAAGGGGGACGTTCCTTGATATATTGATTAATTCAAATTCTAAAAAAAACAAACCGGGAGGAGGAGGGCGTTATTGTTTTATAACTTTTTAAGTCAACAGCCTTGTATCATTTTTGGCGGATATGGACAGGGCGGATATGGAATCCGCCCCTACGATGGTGATTGCAATGATTCCGTGAATATGGTTTGGCATAATGACAAATTCATGCAATTGAATATTGTGGAAATCATTCGGTATTTCGTTCCAAATCCGATGGACCATCATTCCCGCATTATTCAATATCATTTTACAAGAAAATGGGGTCATTGAATATTGACGAATTCGTAAAAAGTTTAAAAATACCTTTTTTGTCATTCCGGCGAAAGCCGGAACCCAGTTATTTCAATAGGTTCCGGACTCCGGCTTTCGCCGGAATGACGGAATTGGGATTTTTTACGAAGCCGGCAATATTAATTATTCGATAAAGAACAGGTTATTGTATTTGTATAGGAGTTAACTCCCGGATTATTTTCCTGAATTCATCAATATTTTTACTTTGAATGGCAGATCTATGAAGTTTTTTCAGCAATATCCTGTTGTTCAA
>CAZNFB010000384.1:0-2551 GCA_964572105.1 uncultured Desulfobacteraceae bacterium | reverse complement strand
CATAGATGATCAGGTAATAACCTTATTTTAAAATTTTGCACAAGGCCAGAGGGAGGAAGGCGTATTTTAATCCGCAGGCGGTCGATAACTCAGTGAAATTATTTATATGGGCATTTATAAGTATTTTCTTTCTGGCAACTTTCTAACCGGACACTGCTGCTATATTTTATATTTACCAAAATCTTTTGGTGAAAGGTTATTAAGGTAATCAGCCCATTTTTTTCCTTCTTTGCTTTTATCCAGAATTTCAGCTGATTCGTTGATCGGTAAATCTGATTTTTTTGATTTTTCAAGAACTTTATCGTTCACAAAAATTGGTGCATTAAAGCGGAGAGCAATGGCAATAGCATCACTGGGCCGAGCATCCATAAAGAAGTTTCTTTCAATGGAAGAAAAATTTATTTTTGCATAAAATGTGTTATCTAAAATATCAGATATTTCTATACTCGATACAGTAATATTAAGCTTTAAAAATAAATTTTTAACAAGATCATGGGTCATGGGCCGTTCAAACTGAATATTTTGCAGAGCAGAAGCAATAGCGGTGGCTTCAAACAGGCCGATCCATATGGGAATAGTTTGTTCATTGCCTGGAATTTTTAATATAATTATCGGGGTGTTAGACTCAGGATCAATTGTCATACCAGCGATACTCGTTTTATGCAGCATAATTTTTTTCTCCTTTATGGCAAAAAGCTTTCTGATTATTAAACACTACTCTTCCCCATAATGAATTAGAAAATGATTTTTCTATTATCACATTTATAAGTTTATTCACCGATATTTCATTTGCAAGTATATTTTTATCACAGACAAAATTTACTATCCTGTTTGTACTTGTTCGTCCCGTCCATTCAGCAATCGATTTATCCTGCTTTTTACTAGGTCCCTCAACCAGTATGGCTTCTGTACGCCCAATATAATTTTGATTTTTTAATGCTGTATAGTGTTGCTGCAGATTGAGCAGATCTTTTAATCTTTCTTTTTTTTCATCTTCAGAAACTTTATTTAAAAAGGCTGACGCAGCAGCATTGGGCCGATCTGAATATTTAAATGCAAAAATATTATCATATTCAACCCTCTTGATTAGATCAAGGGTTTCTGTATAATCGGCTCTGGTTTCCCTTGGAAACCCCACTATGAAATCTGAAGTTATAGCAATATCCGGGCAAGCACCTCTAAGCTTGTCAATTTTTTCAATATACTCTTCTTTTGAATATTTTCTGTTCATTTTTCTTAATATTCTGTTTGAGCCTGACTGAGCCGGTAAATGCATATGCTTACACAGCTTGGAAAGATTTTTAAAACAGAGAACAAGATCATCGGAAATATCTTTTGGATGAGAGGTCGTGAATCTGATTCTCAAAAGGCCTTTTATATCATTAACCCGTGATAAAAGTTCAGAAAAAGAAGATAATCCATGTTGCTCTCCATAACTGTTCACATTTTGCCCAAGAAGTGTAATTTCTTTTACTCCTGAATCAACAAGACTTTTTATCTCATTAATTATGTCCTCTGATTTTCTGCTTATTTCCCGCCCCCGTACATAGGGAACCACACAATATGTGCAGTAATTATCACATCCACGCATAATTGTCACAAAAGCAGTTGTTTTACCATCATTTTTATAATTATAATTTTTTTTTTCATCCATATATTCAGATAGTTCAATATCTACTATTTTCTCTTTTTTTGTTTCAACTGTTTTAATTAAAAAAGGAAGCCTGTTAATGGACTGGGTACCAAACACAAGATCCACAAAAGGAGTCCTGGTAAGGATTTTTTTACCTTCCTGCTGTGCAACACATCCGCCCACAGCTATTATCAGCCCCTTTTTCTTTCTTTTTAATTTGGATAACCTTCCTAAAAATGAAAAAACTTTTTGTTCTGCTTTTTCCCGTATGGCACAGGTGTTTACTACTATAAGATCTGCTTTTTCCAAAGAAACAGTCTCTTTGTAGTTTAAGGGCAATAATATTCTGGCAATTGATTCAGAATCGTAGACATTCATCTGACAACCAATGGTATTGATATATAAATATTTTGTTTTCATAAAAAAAAATGTGCTTATATGTTATTTAAAAAATGAATTTAATGAAAAAAATCAACAGTGTCCGGTTAGAATCTTGCGTGAGGGGAGTTTAATTATTTTTGTAGCGTATTTAATAAATTTCGTAGAATTTCTTAGTGTAGCATAGCCAAAAAAACAATTAAACTTTCCGTATTTTCTTTCTTGCAATTTTCTAATCGGACACTACTGAAAAAAATACCAATTGAATACTTAAAATGCAACTAAAAATCAAGCATATGTATGAAATCTATCCCTTTTTTTTATATGAAACACTAAGCCTCAGCAGGGCAAACCCCACCAATGACATTTCTTTTATTTATTCAAAGTCTTTTTTTAAAAAGCCGGTTTTAAAATAATTTATTTGATGCAAGTTCCTTTTTTATCGTCTGTATTCCCAGTAATTCATTTTTATAAAGCAGTTAATCCAATACCTTCGCCAAACTAAAATTTAGTTGGGGATGAAAATGAGCAGTTGTTGTG
>CAZNFB010000383.1:0-2564 GCA_964572105.1 uncultured Desulfobacteraceae bacterium | reverse complement strand
AGCTTTTTCCTCAGCGGCTTTTTCAGCGGCAACTTTTTCTGCAGCAGCCTTCTCAGCTGCAGCTTTTTCCTCAGCAGCTTTATCTGCAGCAGCTTTATCCACCGCAGCCTTTTCCGCAGTGGCTTTTTCTGCAGCGACCTTCTCAGCGGCAGCTTTTTCAACTGCAGCCTTTTCTTCTGCAACAGCTTTTTCCGCAGCGGCCTTTTCAGCTGCAGCTTTTTCGACTGCAGCCTTCTCTGCGGCAGCCTTCTCTGCAGCTTGTTTTCGTACTGCTTCCAAATCAAATTTTAAGAATAGCAGCTCTTTAATCCGGTTCCCATGTTCATTATTTTCAGAAATAAAAGGAACAGCTTTATAATTTTCAGCAAATTGCGTGTCAGAATTAGCTATGTATAATTTATCTGGTTTCCATTGATCAAATTTTTTGAGAATCAAGTCTTTTGGAGATATTTTTTTATCACTCATAGTCGTTGTTTTTTCTTTTATTCCATTTTTTGAAGATAGGGTTTTCACAGCTTCCTTGTTAGATGCAGCTTCATTCCCCTGGGAAGGTGTTTTTTTTGCGCCCCCCCTTTTTTTTGAAGCAATTTTTTTATTTTTGTTATTTGTGGTTGATTTAATTAAATTTTTCTTCCCCATTAAAACTCCTTAAAAAATAAAATTTCAATATCTTTGAATAGTTCTCTGTATTAAAGTTTTAATTATTCAAAACTTTTTTGATTTTTTCAGCCAATTTTTGCATATTAAACGGCTTATCAACAAAGTCTACATAGTCCTGGGGTATCCTTAGATCCTTTTCATGAATATCAGATCCGGTTACAAGGAGTATTTTTACATCAGGATTAATATTCTTTAAGTTACATTTTACTTCATGGCCTCCCATATAAGGCATAATCAAATCGAGAATGACAGCATCAACATCACTCTGATTTTCTCTGTAAATTTTTATAGCTTTTTTCCCATTACTTGCTGTCAGCAGAGTATATCCCAAAGCTTCCAGCATCTTTTTTGTAACCTCCAGCACTTCATGCTCATCATCTACCAAAAGCAGAGTTCCTGTCCCCCTTTTTATTTTTTCATAAAAATTATTTTTTTTTGCCATTTTCTGTAATGAAACAGGAAGATATATGCTGAAAGTAGCTCCATGACCTGCTTGTGACTCAACAGTAAGCTGCCCTTTATGCGATTGTATAATACTGTAGGCAGAAGCAAGGCCAAAGCCTGTACCCCTACCAATCTCCTTTGTGGTAAAAAAAGGATCAAAAATTCTATCTATAATACTTTTATCTATACCATGGCCGGTATCTCTTACTGTTAATTTGACATACCCGGCAGTAGTCGTAATATGTATTTCTTTATAAAGATCTTCCCTGGTTATTTTTGTTGTTGTTACATAAATTTTCCCATTATCAGGGGGTAAAGCATCAGAAGCATTTATAAACAAATTTAACAAAACCTGCTCTATCTGTGCAGCGTCGGCATCCACTATAGGCAGCTCCTCAAAAAGATCTTTATGAATTTCTATCTGTTTATTGGTTCTGCCAAAAGTATCGAGTGTATTTTGTATAACCTGATTCAAGTCCACAGGCTTAATTTCATATTCAGTTTTTCGGGCATACCTGAGAAGATTAGAAGTAAGCCTTGCTCCATTTTTAACAGCCTGCTCAATTTTTTTTAACCGCTCATACATTTTATGAGTTGAATCAATATTTAAAAGCATGATGGAGGCATTTCCCTGAATTGTCATGAGAAGATTATTAAAATCATGTGCAATTCCACCGGCAAGGGTACCTATTGCCTCCAACTTCTGAATTCGATGAAACCTTGCTTCCATATTTTTTTGTTCGGTTATATCGTGGACAATCCCCTGATAGCCTAAAATATTTCCGTCATCGTCTTTCCAGGCACTGGAAGTGAGTAAACATAAGATTTGTGATTTATCCTTTTTGGCAAAAATCACTTCGTAATGTTTTTTATATCCGTGTTCGTCAATTTCGTTTATAAATTGCGGCCTTTGATTGGGCTCTGCAAGGAGATCATTTGCGGTAAGGCTTGAAAGTTCTTCCCTGGTATAACCCAGTAGATCCACGACCGCTTGATTAAAATCGATGAGCCGGCCACCTTTTGATGTCATGTAAATACCATCTTTTGCATTTTCAAAAAGAATCCGGTATCGTTGTTCAATATTTGCATTATCTCTGCTATTCATTTTTTTAATGATGATATTTTTTTTAAAATTTTTAATTTTTTAATTTAAAATTATAAATTGACATTTTTTTATACTCTATTCCATGAAGATTTTATCATTAATTCTATTAGCTTATAATTCTGAACAAATTGCTCCCACTCTTTTATACATGGGACAATACATGAGCCATGCAATAAAAAGATACCATACATTAAAAGATAAATGAAATGATAATTTTGTATGCTTTCAAAAAATAATTTATTTGTCAAGGAGAAGCTGCTTTTATATACAAGATCAAGACAAAGGAAAATTTCAACAAGAAATTAAGGAACGAAAATTTTATAAGTTGAACGAAATAGCTTGTCTTTTGGCCCAT
>CAZNFB010000382.1:0-2580 GCA_964572105.1 uncultured Desulfobacteraceae bacterium | reverse complement strand
ATAGAAATATCTTGATATTCCTATGTTTTCGCGCCTTGCCAGCCAGGCTCCTTAACACTTAAAATTACGAACTTATTTTTGGGCGAACCCTGAATCCTGCACCCAGCTTTATATTGACCTGAATTTTTTTTTTGAGTATAGATAATCAGATATATTGTTAAAATTATTTTTCGTATAATAGATTATCAATTGATATAAGGTAATAATAAAATGCTAAATAAACTTGAAATGAATCTGGCCAGACGCGAAAATCTTGGAGACGGGATAAGAAGAACTTCAAATAGATATCCCGACAAAACCGCATTAATATTTTATGATTTAAATAATGCTGTGGAATCCTGTACTTATAAAGAACTTAATCAAAAAGTAAACCGAGTGGCCAACAGCCTCCTTGAAATGGGGCTATCAAAGGGTGACAGGGTAGCGGTATTATCCCGTAACAGTGCTAAAATGGTCATACTAAGCTGCGCACTTTTTAAACTTGGGGCGTGGTTTACCCCTGTTAATTTTATGCTGAGCCAGCAGGAAGTAAAAAGTCTCATCAATTTTGCCGAACCGAAATTCTTTTTTGTGGAGGATTTATTTGAAAAAAAGGTAAAAGAAGTTGCGGGAAGCATGAAGTCGGTTGAACATTTTGGATACCTGGGGGGACCAGGCACGGCAACACCCGGTGGATGGATAGATTTCAATAAATTACTCAAAGGCGGGGATAATGAACCGGAAGTGCTGGTGGAAAATGAAGATGAAGCAGCCCTTTTTTTTACAAGCGGCACAGAATCTGCGCCCAAGGGAGTTATGTCAACTCACAATTCTTTTTTTGCCTCCCACTTATCCTATCAAATGATTTTTCATATGTCCCATGAAGATTTTTTTTTACTTTCCCTTCCCATGATTCACATGGCAGGATTTGATCTGCTCCTCCTCTCCCTTACTGCCGGGGCAACTGTTGTGATGACTCAACTTCCAAAGCCTTCCCAGATACTTGAACTTCTTGATAAACATAAAATTACTTCCACAGCCCTTCCCCCCACCATTTATGTGGCGCTTTTATCCGAACCTGGAGTGGAAGATTGCTGCTTTGATAGTGCAAAAAAATTTTTAACATGGTCGTCAACAATACCAAAAGCAATGGTGGACGGCTGGAAAAAGATTGCGCCCAATCTATCTTTTTTTACGGGGCAGGGCTCAAGCGAGTCTTCTGCAACGGTTATAACAGGAGGCTGGTTTACTAATTGGGATGATATCCCTAACCATGATGGCCGGTGGGTCGGAACACAGGGTCTCTACGGCATTGAGCTGAAACTTGTGGATGAAACAGGTAAAGAGGTGGCTGTTGGCGAACCCGGTGAACAGTTAATAAGAGGCCCTGCTTTGATGAAAGGATATTACAAAAATGATGAAGCAAATAACAAATCCTTTCGCGATGGATGGTTCTATACAGGAGATGTGCTTTTTAGGGATGAAGCCGGGAATTATTTTTTTGCTGACAGAAAAAAGGATATGATAAAAACCGGGGGCGAAAATGTTTTTTGTCAGGAAGTGGAAAGTGTAATAGGAACACATCCAGAGGTTATGCAGTGTGCGGTTTTTGGTATGCAGGATGACCGCTGGGGCGAAGCAGTAACAGCGGCTGTTGTTCGAAAGTTGGACTCAGAGGTAACACAAGAGGATATTATTACTTTTTGCAAGGAGAAAATTGCAGGATTCAAAGTGCCCAAACGGATTTATTTCAGATCAGCTTTACCCATGAGTGCTGCCAACAAAATTCTTAAAAGAGAATTAAGAGTTGAATATACCAAAGAATTGACGTAACTATTCGGCTAATATGTACGGCAACAGGTATAATCTGATTAAACCATGAAAAACTCACAGATAAGAGGTCATAAAGAAAGGATAAATCAGCTGCAGATGAAAACAGGTTATATCGATAAGATTTCCATATCCAGGGCAAAGCCTCCTTTTTTACAAACTTCACCAGATATTTCCGGCAACGGGATTGAAAAAATATTAATATCTGAAAAATTAATTGCAAAAAGGATTAAATCTCTGGCCAGTCAAATTTCCCTGGATTATAAAAATAACCATGAACTCACGGTTTTAGTTGTATTAAAAGGTGCCTTTGTTTTTGCCTCCGATCTTATAAGGGAAATTCATAGCGCAGGCCATCTTAATGTTAAGCTCGAATTTATCGCTGTCACTACTTATGGTAATCAGATAAAAAAATCGGGTGAAGACAAAAGGGGGGTTAAAATATTGCTGGAACCTGAAAATATCAGCGGAAAAGATCTGTTGATTGTTGAAGATATTATTGATCAGGGCTTTACTCTTTCTGCAATCAGGGAATATTTGCTGAAAAGTAAAAAAGCGAAATCCGTAAGTACATGCGTTTTACTGGAAAAGGATTTGATTAACCCATCAAAAGAGGTCTCAGAATTAAGGAAGAATTATAATTGTGATTATATCGGTTTTAAAATTGCCGACCAATGGGTGGCAGGTTATGGGACAGATGCAGCCGGAGATTTAAGACACCTTCCTTTTATTGTTGTTGTAAACGAGAAATATTATACAAAGAAAATATAA
>CAZNFB010000381.1:0-2581 GCA_964572105.1 uncultured Desulfobacteraceae bacterium | reverse complement strand
ATCTGTTAATGATTCCAGGATCATTGCCGGATTTGTTTAATGGTGTGACAAAAAAAACATCGGATATTGACATTTATAAGGCATTATGTAATGCAAAGATGAGCATCCGGTTTTATCCATCTTCACTCATGTAAAAAAAAGTTTTTTCTCAAAGTCCTCAATATAACCCATAATTTATTGCGAGGTATTATGCAGAAAAAAGGAAATCCCTATGGACTCCACCGGGTCATTGAGCCTGAGAATGTCCTTCCCCAGCCGGCCCTGTGTCTGGACAATGATTTCAGCAAACTTTACGACAACGAAATCCTTTGCAATGTGACCACCCTCAATATTGACTCGGCATCCTTTACAGACATAAAGGAACTTTGCCGAAATGACCCTGAAAAAATCAAAGAAGAAATTCTCAATATTGTAAAGAAATACGGTAAACTTAAAAATCCCCGAACCGGTTCCGGCGGGATGTTTACAGGTACGGTCGCTGCCCTGGGGAAAAGTCTAACAGGAAAAATTGATTTAACCCCGAAAGATAAAATTGCAAGCCTTGTAAGTCTTTCTTTAACCCCCCTTAGAATAGATAAAATAACAAAAATACATATTAAAAAGGATCAGGTGGAGATTAAAGGCCAGGGGATTCTTTTTGAAAGTGGTATATGGGTAAAACTTCCCGGGGACATTCCTGAAACCCTTTGCCTGGCGGTTTTAGACGTCGCAGGGGCTCCTGCCCAGATGGACAGGCTCATTCTCCCAGGCGATACAGTGGGGGTGCTCGGCGCCAGGGGGAAATCGGGACTTTTAAGCTGCTACCAGGCAAAAAAAAAAGCCGGCCCCCAGGGGAAAGTAATAGGAATTGTTCACAGCGAAGATGGAATTGAAGATGTAAAAAATGCCCCCTTTGTCGATGAGGTCATCATTGGCAGCGGGGATGATCCCCTTTTTCTCCTTGAAAAAATAGAAAGTATCACCAAGGGAGAATTGTGCCACAAAGTAATTAACTGTGTCTCCAGAAAAAACTGTGAAATGGGAGCCATTCTCATTACAAAATCCCGCGGAACAGTCTACTTTTTCTCCATGGCAACAAGTTTTACCAAAGCCGCCCTTGGCGCAGAAGGTGTGGGAAAAGATATTGAACTTATAATAGGAAACGGCTACTGCGAAGGCCATGCTGACCTTGCATTTTCAATTATGCGGGAGAGCCGATATTTAAGAAACCTTTACACTAAAAGATACTGTTAAACCTTTTGCCCATGACATAATTCCTCTTTTCTCTTATTTTTATCCTATACAAAGCTTATTAAGGAGGATAATGATGACTGAATCAAAAGAAAACCCATATGCAAATGTTCCCCCTGAACAATGGAATGACTGGAAATGGCAGATAAAAAACCGACTCACAAGTGTTGATGATGTTATCCGGATGCTGAATCCGTCTGAAAAAATAATCGAAGGGATAAGGAAATCGACCCAACTCTTTCGAATGGCAATCACACCCTATTATGCCAGTTTGGCGGACTTGTCAGCCGCCCATTGCCCCATTAAAGCCCAGGCCCTGCCCACAGCAAGCGAAGCTGAATTCAAAACTTCCGACATGGACGATCCTTTGGAGGAGGACCGGGATTCACCGGTTCCCGGCCTGATTCATAGATATCCAGACAGGGTTCTTTTACTGGCTACAGAAACCTGTTCCATGTACTGCAGACATTGTACAAGACGAAGAATGGTGGGGCATACGGATAATCCTGTTAATATCAAACAGATGGAAAATGCCATAAAATATATTGCCTCCAAAAAAGAAATCCGGGATGTGATAATCTCAGGGGGTGATCCATTAACAATGAGTGATGGGAAAATCGAAAAAATCCTTAAAGATTTAAGAGCAATCCCCCATGTTGAAATTATCAGGATCGGCTCCCGAACCCCGGTGGTTCTACCAATGCGGATCACCTCCTCCCTGATTGAAATGATGAAAAATTACCACCCCATCTTTTTCTCAACCCATTTTAACCACGCTAAAGAGATTACCCCGGAATCGAGAAAAGCCTGCAACAAACTTGCCGATGGCGGATTCCCCCTGTTTAATCAAACCGTTCTTTTAAGGAATGTAAACGATTGCCCCCATGTGATCAAAGAGCTGAACCAAAAACTTTTAACAATAAGAGTCAATCCTTATTATATTTACCAGTGTGATCTTTCCCAGGGAATTTCACACTTCAGAACATCCCTTGGCCGTGGGATTCAGATCATTGAGGCCCTCAGAGGACATACATCGGGACTGGCTGTCCCCACATTTGTAGTTGATCTTCCAGGGGGAGGCGGAAAAGTACCTCTTATGCCCAACTATATTCTGGCAAGATCCGATGACAAGGCTGTATTAAGAAATTATGAAGGGGCCATTGTCGTATACACAGAACCCCACAGGTGGGACAGTATATGCGGCCATGACCCGGCATGTGGAAACCAGCGGTATAAATCGACCAAAGGGCCGGGAATGCTGATGAGCAAACCGTATACAGTGCTGGAACCTAAAAAACGGATCATCGATAAAAATATTCTGTAATGATATTAAGGAACGAAAATTTTATAA
>CAZNFB010000380.1:0-2585 GCA_964572105.1 uncultured Desulfobacteraceae bacterium | reverse complement strand
TTTAATCAGATTATACCTGCTGCCTATCTTAAATCAGCGACGCTGAATAGTTACATTAATTTTAAAAAACAATATTTGTTACAATATTCTAATTTAGGAATAGGTAAATTTACTATGGAAATTTTACAATACTCACAAGAACACATGGAGTTCAGAGATAAAGTAAGAACCTTTATGCAAAACGAAATAACTCCCAACGTGGATCAATGGGAAAAAGAAAAGATAATGCCCAAAAGTGCCTGGAAGCGTATGGGAGATGCAGGATTGCTCTGCACCACCATTCCTGCAAAATACGGAGGGTTGGAAAAAGATTTTCTCCATGCGATTATTCTGGCAGAAGAAATTATCTACACCAATCATAATGGACAGGGACCAGTAACCCACAGCGACATAGTGGTTCCGTATATAACTTCCTTTGCATCTGAAGAGTTAAAGAAAAAATACCTCCCTGGGTGTATTTCCGGCGATATAATCACCTCAGTTGCCATGTCCGAACCTGCGGTGGGAAGTGATCTTGCCAGTATAGCCACCACAGCGGAAGAAATCGGGGATGAGGTAATCATTAATGGCTCAAAAATATTTATAACCAACGGAATTAATACTAATCTGGTGGTTCTTGCAGCCAGGGACCCCCTGGAAAAAAATCAGCACAAAGCATTATCCCTTTATCTTGTTGACGGGGATGCCCCTGGCTTTCAAAAGGGAAAAAAGCTTGATAAAATGGGAATGCATAGTCAGGATACAGCCGAGTTGTTTTTTACTGACTGCCGCATTCCCAAAAAAAACAGGCTTGGGGGAAAAGGGGAAGGTTTTACACTCCTTATGAAAAATCTGCAGCAGGAACGTCTCCTCCTTACTTTTTGGGGTCTGGTTGCAGCAGAACATATTCTGGAGCTGACCATTTCACATTATAAAGATTATATCAGTTCTGATAAACCTGGAAGAAGCTCCCAGGCAAAACAGTTTTCCCTGGTTGAAATGGCAACTGACGTAAAACTGGGGAGGACGTTCATAGATAAACTGATAGCCGAACATATGGCCGGAGAAAATATAATCAATGAAATTTCCATGGCAAAACACTGGATAGCCATGATGGTAAGACGAGTCGCAGACAGATGTCTTGATCTGTTTGGTGACGATGCAACTTTGGAAAAATGCAGCATCATACGCTACTGGAGAGACATCAGGGTTATTTCCATTGTGGGGGGAACAAATGAAATTATGAAAAGTATAATTTCAAAAATGATGAATTTTTAAAAACCCATTTTCAAATACCCGTCCCATAAAGCACCTGGACGGGTATTTATCATTACAGTCTCTTATTTTTCGTAACTACTCAGCTTGCCGATTTTAGCATGCTTCGGGTATGATCTGATTAAATTTTTGAAATTATTTGAACGGATTAGACCTGAAGCTATACATATCAGCTGAATAGTTACCTATTTTTTTAAAAAAACGAGATTTTCGAGTTCAGTATCATATTTATGTATAATATTTTCCCAGGCAAATAAGTCCATTTTTTTTGAAAGAGTTTTTATATGATCCCAAAAACAGGGATAATTGGTAATTACAAATGCCAATTTTTCTATTAGTTCTTCCTGGTTTTTATAAAGAAAATCTTTATGAAAAAAATCCGGAATGATTTCCGGATATGAAAGCCTGTCCGGCAGAAGCGGAATACACCCGTATCGCATGGCCTCCACAACCGACATTCCGAAATTTTCCTGATTCGCTGTACTTATTACAACAGCACCCCTGGCCAGCAGATTAAAATATTTTTCCCTTGATTCTATAAAGCCGTACTCTACAATTTTACCTTTGTATTTTTCCTTTGCAGCAAGAAAATCTTTGGGGACTTTCTGAAAATTTTCCCCCACCAGAGCAAGCCTGAAATCAAGACCTTTTTTAAGCACTCCATCAAGGGCACTAAAAAAAGAAGAAGGATTTTTATCAAATTCCCAGCGATGGTTCCATATAATAAGCGGCGGCGAATCATTTTTTAAACTCAAATCAGGCTGTTTAACATCAAAACTGCAGCCGGGATAGATAACACTCGATTTTGCACGAATCTCATCTATAACCCAGACTGGTAAAAATTCCGGCATCATTTTAAGAAAAGCCGGAAGCTTTGAAAAAAAAGCATTAAAATGTGTTTTTGAGTTAAAAATAACCCTGTCCGCGGCCAAGCCCGTTGTTATGTCTGTAAATCCGAACTGAAAATCCCTGTGCTCCCCGGTAGCCAGGGGATATGTTATTTGATTTTCATGGAAATATACCACTGTGGGGGGAAATTTTTTCCCGGAAAGAGCTTTAAAATCGGCCAGACTCATTAAATTGGTACAAATAAGGCCATCGTAACATTCAAGTGAGTCTATTTTTTTAATAAGATATAAAGAAGCCCCACGCATCCTCCACTTCCAGAATCTGGCTGGAAGAGTTATTAGATCTATATCATGGGCTGAACTGGAAACCAAACCCCGGGCAAATTCCCGGTGTGAGCCTCCAAAAAATGGTTCGATAAAGAGAAATTTCATAGTTTTAATCAGATCACACCTGTTGCATGGTTGTAATCAGCGCAGCTAAAT
>CAZNFB010000379.1:0-2609 GCA_964572105.1 uncultured Desulfobacteraceae bacterium | reverse complement strand
ATAAGTTGAACGAAATAGCTTGATATTCCTGCGTTTTCGCGCCTTGCCAGCCAGGCGCCTCAACACTTAAAATTGCTAATTTATTTTTGAGCGAACCCTTAGCTTTCCACAAAAGGAGCAATATGCTTGCAAAAATTCTCAGCAGTGCAGTTATCGGAGTGGATGCATATCTTGTGGAAGTAGAAGTAGATATATCCCATGGGCTTCCCCTCTTTACCATTGTGGGACTTCCTGAAACCGCAGTAAAGGAGAGTAAGGAAAGAGTAAAAGCCGCACTTTCCAATTCAGGATATATATTCCCTGATGACCGGATTACTGTGAACCTTGCGCCTGCGAGCATCAGAAAGGAAGGTACAGGGTTTGATCTCCCCATAGCCCTTGGTATTCTAACGGCAACTAAAGTTATCAGCCAAAAAGCAGTTGCAGAACATCTTATCCTGGGCGAGCTTTCCTTAGACGGACGGATTAAACCTGTAAACGGTTCTCTTCCCATGGCAATTGCAGCCAAAAATGCGGGCCATGCAGGAATCCTTGTACCCAGCGATAACCGGCTGGAAGCAGCTGTTGTGAGGGAAATAGATGTCTTTCCAGTGAAAACTCTGTCCCAGGCTGTAAATTTTTTTCAAAACGTATCATCAATCAAACCGGAAAAAATCGATACAGAATCAATATTTAATAAAAACAATTCATGGGATGCTGATTTTTCAGAAGTTATGGGTCAGGAATATGTAAAAAGGGCGCTTACAGTAGCCGCAGCAGGGGGCCATAATCTCATTATGGTGGGTCCCCCTGGATCGGGAAAGACAATGCTGGCAAAACGAATTTCCGGAATACTGCCCCCGTTAACATTTGATGAAGCCATTGAGACCACCAAAATATATTCCATAACAGGTTCCCTTAAAAAAGGAGAAGCCCTTATAACAAAAAGGCCCTTTAGAGCCCCCCACCATACCATATCAGATGCAGGTTTAATCGGCGGGGGCCATATCCCCAAGCCTGGTGAAGTAAGTCTTGCCCATAATGGGGTTCTTTTTTTAGATGAACTTCCTGAGTTCAAAAAAAATGTTCTTGAGGTAATGCGTCAGCCCCTGGAGGATCAAAAAGTAACCATATCCAGGGCAGCCTCTGCAATCACATATCCCTCCGCCCTGATGCTTGTAGCAGCAATGAATCCCTGCCCCTGCGGTTATCTGTCCGACCCGAAACATGAATGTAAATGCACCCCTAAGCAAATTCAAAGGTATAGATCAAAAATTTCGGGCCCTCTTTTAGACAGAATAGATATTCATGTGGAAGTTCCGGCAGTCCCCTACAAAGACCTTGTGAAAAATATGGCTGCGGAAGCATCCGAGATAATAAGAAAACGGGTTGCCAAAGCAAGGGAAATACAGACCAGAAGATTCTCAAGAACAAAAATATTTTGTAATGCACAGATGAGCAACAGGCATGTTAGAAAGTATTGCAAAATTGACGAAACATCCTCCAGTCTCCTTGAAACAGCCGTGGACAAGCTAGGCTTATCCGCCCGGGCCTACAATAGAATTTTAAAAATAGGAAGGACAATTGCTGACCTTGAAGGAAAAGCAGAGATGGGAGCAGAAGAGATTGCAGAAGCCATACAATACAGAACCCTGGATCGGGGAAATATTTCAAACCACAGGGCGTCGAGTCTTTAATCCTGATCGGTTCTTTCTTAGGAACGGGGACGAAATAAGTTCGCAATTTTAAGTGTTGAGGCGCCTGCCTGGCAAGGCGCGAAAGTGTAGGAATATCAAGATATTGCTACGCTTTTGTAACGCAGTCAGGCAGGATGGATCGACGCTTAAAATACCAAGTTATTTCGTCCTCGTTCCTTAACGCTCTCTAATTTGTTCAAATAATTTCAAATCTTTTAATCAGATCATGCCTGCTGCGTATCTTAAATCAGCCACGCTGAATAGTTACCCTTTTTACAACATTTAAAAAACAAACATAAAGGCTAAAATCATGATTACTGCTAAAGATATTATGGCTAAAAATGTAATTACTGTATCTCCAGAAACGGAAATCATACAAGCTGCACAGCTTTTGATTCAAAAAAATATTAATGGCGTGCCGGTAATGAATAAAAAGGGGAAAATAGTTGGAATACTTTGTCAGAGTGACCTCATTGCACAACAAAAAAACCTTCCCCTTCCGTCACTTTTCAGGTTACTGGAGGGTTTTATACCCCTTACTTCCTCAAAAAAGCTTGAAAAGGAAGTTCGAAAGATTGCCGCCATTACTGTTGCAGACGCAATGACCGCAGAGGTTGTGTCAGTTACACCTGACACCGGTATTGGTAAAATTGCAGACCTTATGGTGGGTAAAAATTATCATTCCATTCCAGTTGTGGATGATGAAGGTGAACTGGTTGGAATAATAGGTAAAGAAGATATTATTCAGACGATTTTATAGAGTTATATTCAACGCAAACAGACATATATTGATACTGTTTTTTAAGCTGATTCAATACTTTTAATCAGTAGTGTCCGGTTAGGTAATTGCAAGAAACAAAAGACGGAAAGTTTAATTATTTTTTCCGCTATTACGAATAAATTTCGTGAATTTCTAAGTTTGCTCCGCCAAAA
>CAZNFB010000378.1:0-2630 GCA_964572105.1 uncultured Desulfobacteraceae bacterium | reverse complement strand
TTGATGCAACGAAGTAGATGGGCCAAAAGACAAGCTATTTCGTTCAATTTATAAAATTTTCGTTCCTAAGGTAACGTTATACTCCTGTTACAGCCTTGATTGAATCGTAAGTAATGGAAATAAGGTCTTTAAGTTCTTTAATGGAAATACTCAAATGGGGCATGAGAACGATGACATCTCCCAGGGGACGTATTATCAGACCTCTTTTCCTTGCCTCCATGATTACCCTGTTCCCTGTTTTATCAGAGGGAGAATATGGTTCTTTTGTTTTTTTATCGGAAACAAGCTCTATCCCTGCCATAAATCCGGATTGCCTTATATCACCCACATGATTAAATTCATAAAACCGCTTAAGCCCATCTTTTAAAAACAATATTTTTTCCTGGAGTTTTTTCAGGGTTCCGTCGTTTTCAAAAATCTGCAGATTGGCCAGCGCAGCAGCGCATGCCAGGGGGTTTCCTGTATATGTATGGCCGTGAAAAAAAGTTTTAAGCTCATCAGGCTCACCCAGAAATGCATTGAAAATTTTGTCGGTGGTAAGAGTAGCGGACAAGGGGAGATATCCCCCTGTGATCCCCTTACCCAGGGTCATTATATCAGGCTGTACATTTTCATGCTCACAGGCAAACATCCTCCCTGTTTTGCCGAAACCGACTGCGACCTCATCTGCAATCATTAAAATATTATACTTTGTGCAAAGTTCCCTTACACCTTTTAAATAACCGGGGGGTGCCACAAGTATCCCGGCGGCACCTTGCACAAGGGGCTCTATAATTAAAGCAGCGGTTTTTTCGGACTCTTTTTTCATCAGCTCTTCAAGTTTTGCAAGGCACTCCATGCCACAGGAGGGATAGCTTTTTCCCAGACTGCACCTGTAGCAATAGACTGCTTCTGTTTTTAAGGCCTCAAAGAGCAAAGGGTTATAAAGCTTATGGAACAGATCAATCCCCCCCACACTAACACTACCGATGGTATCCCCATGATAGGAATTGGCAAGATATATGAATTTATTTTTCTCCTTCCCCGCCCCAGGAGTCTGGAACCAGTATTGAAAAGCTATTTTTAAAGCTATCTCCACTGCAGTGGAACCGCTTTCTGAATAAAAAACCTTGTTTAAACCCTCCGGGGTTATCTCCACAAGTTTTTTTGCAAGCTCAATGGCGCCGGGATGTGAAAGGCCGAGGAGAGTGGTATGGGAAACTTTTTCCATCTGCCTGGCTATGGCGGCATCTATCTCTTTTCTCCTGTGACCATGGGTGGTAACCCAAAGAGAAGATACACCATCTATATATTTATTCCCTTCAACATCCCACAAAAAAGAGCCCTGGGCCTTTTCAATAATCAGGGGCTTTTGCCTGGCATACTCTTTCATCTGGGTAAAAGGATGCCATAGATATTTAATATCATCTGCACAAAGTTGTTTATCTTTTTTTTCCATATTTATTCATCCTCCGGGGTTGGTCATAACATCGACCATTAGATGCCAAAGCTGATAGATGCCATAGCTCAGTATATAATCGAAATTAGAATTAAGCTCCATCCCCCACTGGGGTCAGCATCAAATCTTTAATCATTTGCAGATCATCTTTTATATCACAGCCGGGGGTAGTCAGATAATCACCGGTCATGACACCATTTGCGCCGGCAAGAAAAATTAATGACTGAACAGCTCTTAAATTCTTTTGCCTGCCTCCGCAAAGACGGATCCCTTTTTTTGGATTTACAAATCTGTAAACCGCAATAATCTTTAAGATTTCCATGGGATGAACCGGAGCTGCCTTTTCCAAAGGAGTTTTTGCTATGGGATTTAAAATATTAATCGGTATCGAATCCACCGCAAGATCCCTTAAAGCAAAAGCAAGCTCTATTCTGTGCTTCGGGGTTTCCCCAAGGCCCATGAGTCCGCCGGAACAAATTTCCAGGCCTTCCTCGTGGGCTGTAACCACCGTGTTAGCCCTCTCCAAAAATGAGTGGGTCGTACAGACAGCCGGAAAATAACTTTCAGCAGTTTCAAGATTATGATGATAACGGATTAAACCGGCTCCTTTTAGGTCCCTTGCAGCCTCTCTTGTGAGAGTACCTAAAGAGGCGCAGGTTTTTATAATCCCCATGGAAGAGATAAGATTTATCGCTTCGCAGATATTGTCCCACTCTTCTTTATTTCCCAGGGCCCGGCCGCTTGCAACAATACTGAATCTGTTTATCCCGAGAGATGCCGCTTTTTGAGCCTTTTTAATAATTTCTTCTTTTGCAATTAAAGGATATGATTTTATATCTGCATTATAATGGGCAGACTGGGAGCAAAAAGTACAATCCTCACTGCATTTACCCGATTTTGCGTTGATTATTGAACAAAAATCTATGGCATTTCCTTTAAATTCCCCACGAATTATATTTGCGCAGCTTAACAGGTGGACAAGGTCTTTTTGCTCTTTTATCCCCATTAGAATCTCTGCTTCATCCAGGGTAATTTCCTTTCCCTGAAGTACTTTATCTGTTAATTTATCGGCAAAAAGCCTCATTTAAAACCTCTATAATTTAGTTGTATCTTTTGGGGTTGGTTCTAACTTTAACCGCTTAGGAACGGAGATGAAATAAGTTGAGCAGAAATAGCGCAGGATTTTGGCCCA
>CAZNFB010000377.1:0-2636 GCA_964572105.1 uncultured Desulfobacteraceae bacterium | reverse complement strand
TGATTAAAGCTTTAAATTTCCTTGAACATATTCATCAAAATTTAAAATTACCGAATGTGGAGTCAGGAATTGACTTCAGCAGAGAAACCTCAAATGCTTTTGCCAGGATATCACGGGAAGCTTTAAGCGGTATTGTCCCGTCGTGGAACATCCTCGATTCAGGGTAAAAGGGATGAGCCTGTTCTGTATATCTGTCGATCATCTTCTGCTGGAATTCCTCTGCTGCATTTTCATCCATCTCCACCCCTCTTTTTTTGGCATTGGCACGTTCTAAAGTGGTCAGAATAAATCCGGCTGTACGCCCCGACATAACCGAAGTACGTCCCCGCATGGTATTAAAAATAAAACAGGGATCATATGCCCTTCCACACATTCCGTAATTGGCCGCACCATGATCAGGACCGATGATCCATTGTATCATCGGAACATTTGAACATGCACAGGCCCTGACCATACCAGAACCGTATTTACCTATACCAGCATATTCCTCCTTGGTTCCCACCATGTAACCAGGAGAATTTTGTATATATAAAATAGGTATTTTTTCCGAAGTACATCTCAAAACCCATTCAATGGCTTTTCGGGCTGACTCAACAAAAATAACACCAATACCGTTTCCTGCAATAATGCCCACGGGAATACCCTTTAATCTGATCTTTCCGCAGATGAGCCCGTCTCCCCTGCCGGGATTGTAGTTCTTTTTATATTCTGTGAATTTACTCCCGTCTGCAATACAGGCTATAACATCCCTGGTATTTAACCCTTTATATGGATCTTTTGGAAGTATTTTATACAAATCTTCAATGGGGACTTTCGGCTCTTCAGATTCACGCCTGTCAATATATATCTTCTGGGGAGCATCGTTGGCCAGTAGTTCCCGCAGCTTTTCTATACCCTCGTCCTGTGAACGTACAAAATGATCGGCACCCCCCGAAATTGTCGTGTGCACCCGTGCTCCCCCAAGATCTTCCATGGAGACCTCCTCCCCTATGGCCGACTTAACCATGGGAGGTCCCCCTAAAAATGAATAGGACATTTTATCGATCATTATCGATTCGCAGGCAAGATAAACAGTATAGGCGCCCCCTGCTGTATTTCCGCCTGTGCTTAAAGTATACTGTTTTAATCCCTTGGCAGACATTCTGCACATATTATAAAAAAACCGGCCGAACTGTCCCCTTCCAGGAAAAACCTGATCCTGCATCGGCAAAAAAGCACCAGCAGAATCTCCTATATAAACAGTTGGAATTCCCGATTGATTAGCTATATCCTGGGCCCGAAGATGCTTTTTACAGGTAATGGGAAAATACGCCCCGGCTTTTACCCGGCTGTCGTTTGCTATTATCATAACCCAGTTTCCATGAATTTTCCCCAGTCCCGTCACTATACCTGCACTGGGGACATCCTTTACAGCTTCATAGTTAATACCGAACCCGGCCCCTTTGCTCAGTTCCAGAAAATCGGTTCCAGGGTCAACAAGCTGTCCAATAAGTTGACGAACCGGTTGTTTCCCCTGTTTCTCCAGGTGCTTAAGCTGTTTTTCGCCACCAGCATTATAAGCCTTATCCCACATTTCATATAAAGTTTCTTCTTCTTTAAGCCAGTGTTTCCGGTTTAAAACACGCTCTTGTTCTTTTCTTTCTTTCCTGGAGATCGGGGTAGATTTTTCTGCCATCATTATCCTCCGTATATGCTGCTATTGTTTTATCTCATCTATAGATGTTCATATAAATAATTTCACTGCGTTATCGTCGCCTGCGTATTACAATACGCCTTTCTCCCTCTGGCCTTGTGAAATTTATTATCTGAAAATCTATAATTTGAGCTTCCAGATTCGATTGATTATAAAATCACATATTTTTGTACAGCTTTTAAAATCTCTTCAGGATGGTCCAAAACCTGAAAAATTTCAATATCGTCGGGAGATATCTTTTTTTCCTCAACAAGCCGCAATTTAATCCAGTCGACTAATCCGGACCAGTAGTCCGACCCCACAAGAATCACAGGTAAAGGCTTTATCCGTTTAGTCTGAATAAGGGTAACAGCTTCAAACAGTTCATCAAGGGTTCCAAACCCCCCCGGCATAATTATATATGCGGAAGCATACTTAACAAACATTACCTTTCGTATGAAAAAATATTTAAAATTTAAATTAACATTTGAATACTTATTTGGAGTCTGTTCAAAGGGAAGAAGAATATTCAGCCCGATGGAGACTCCATTCGCCCTTGCTGCTCCTTTATTTGCCGCTTCCATGATGCCGCCTCCCCCTCCGGTTATTACGGCAAAATTATTCTTGGCAAAAAGTTCAGCTATCTCTTCTGTTTTTTTATATATGGGATCTTCAGGACTGGTCCTGGCCGATCCGAATATACTTACAGCAGGTCCTATATCATGTAAGGTATCTGTCCCTTCAACAAATTCCCCAACAATCTTAAACAAACGCCATGCTTCTCCAGCTTTGAAATCATCAATAAGATATTGTTTTTCCATTCGTCCTCTTACGTAGTACCAGAATAAAATTAATTGTTTTAAAATCTATAATTCCCGGCAGGAGGATTTATGCTGCACTCACCCAACTTATTAAAGAACGAAAATTTTATAAGTTGAACGAAATAGCTTGTCTTTTGGCCCAT
>CAZNFB010000376.1:0-2642 GCA_964572105.1 uncultured Desulfobacteraceae bacterium | reverse complement strand
CCTTTAATGCGCCTTGTATATGGGCCAAAATTCTGCGCTATTTCTGCTCAACTTACTTCATCTCCGTTCCTAAGTGAGTATTTCAGAGGGATAGAAAAAAAAACAAGGGAAAGATATATTGGTTAGGTTTTTTTGGTTTGGTTCTAATTTCAGCTATAGACTGACATCTGGCACCTGATGGCCAAAGTCAGAACCAACCCCGATTTTTTGTAAAATCTATATTTTTGGCAAGACGATCAAGGTTAAACCAGAGTGAACAAAAAAGCAAATTTATGCAATCTTTTTGGTGGAGCTGAGGGGGTTCGAACCCCTGACCTCATGACTGCCAGTCATGCGCTCTCCCAGCTGAGCTACAGCCCCTTCCGGTTTTATTCCTGTGAAAAAAATATTAAAACAATTAATTCTCACACGGCTGGAGAAAAGCCCAGAAACGATCCATCAAGGCAATCCACCAACAACGCAACATAATTAATTATGTAAAAATCTATATTATAATAAACCGGTTATGTCAATATGTTTATCCTTAGTCACTTGATCAATTACTTTTCGCTCCGTACATTACCAATTTAAAAATATGATTTGCTATGATCTCAGGATCGTTATGCTCAGACTTTCCTCCTTTTAAATATACCCGTACCTGTTTTGTTTCTATATGATATACAAGCTGACCTATGATTGATACGGCCAGTAAATGAGAATCAAATTTAGGAGCAAGCTCTTTGCACAAATCAATAATTGAGCTGAACTGCATACGAAAAACCTGGTTTGTAAGTTTTTGCAATCGTTCGTCATCACCATCGAGCATTTCCCGTATAAGTAGAGATAAAAAATTTGCATCCTGATATATCAGTTCGCTGAATTTAAAAATAAAATTGTAAAGACGTTGCTCAGGTGGATCATCAGTTGCCAAAGTCCTTGTCAAAATTTCATCCTTGTTAGCAAATGCCTGGGCAACAGCCTGAAGGTACAGAGATTGTTTATCAGAGAAATGATAATATAATGCAGCAGCACTTATTCCCACAACTGCTGCGATATCACGCATTGAGACTCCATTGAAACCGGATCTAGCAAAAAGCGGTATTGCCATTTCAAGAATTTGAAATTTATTTTTTGGATTAGCAGGGCGCATTAGAGTTTTTTCTTTTAATTATCTAAAAGTTTATAATTGAGGTACCATGGGATAGTTATAGACCGTCACATAAATAATTTAACTGTGTTATCGGCCGCCTGCGTATATAATACGCCTTTCTCCCTCTGGGCTGGTGCCGAATTTTAAAATAGGGTAATTATCTGACAATCTATAGACTCTGAATAACAATAAATTTTTTTTATTCTGACACTATATAAACAAATGTTAATTAAGTCACTCCTGTTATATTGATCATCCTTCAAATTTGTCAAGTAGATTCAGCTTTTAACAAAAATCATACGTTAAATCTAAAATTTATAATATCTCCATCTGCAACTATATATGTTTTCCCTTCGAGACTGACGGTCCCTTTTTTTCTTGCTTCATTATATGTACCCGCATCGGTGAGGTCATCATATGCAAGAACTTCAGCACGAATGAACCCTTTTTTAATATCTGAATGGATCTCCCCTGCAGCATCCATAGCCTGTATATCCTTTTTTATCGTCCATGCCTTAACCTCGTCCTCACCCACTGTAAAAAAGGATATAAGGCCGAGGAGCTGATAAGACATTTTTATGACCCTGTCCATGGCAGACGAAGTTATATTAAATTCCAGCAAAAACTCCTTTGCTTCTTCCTCTGACATATATGCAAGTTCCTGCTCGAGCTTACCTTTTATCACCATACATTTTTCTATATCTGTTAATTTATCAACATGGGGAAGATTATCATTTTCGTCGTCATTATTAAATAGAACAAGTACGGGTTTGGCTGATAAAAAAGCATAGCCTCTCAAAAGATGCGCCTGGCCAAGTTCGGGGACTTTCCTTAACGGGGTTTCCGTTTCAAGTTTTTCCTTACATTGATTTAAAAGTTCTATTTCCTTAGGATCGACCTTTTTACCCCTTTTTTTATCCAGTTCAAGACGTTCCAAACGTTTTTCAACCACAATCAGGTCAGAAAGAATAAATTCCTGATCAATTTTTTTGAAATCATTGTACGGTTCCGGTTCTTTACAACCAAATCCGGTAAAATTGCGAATAACATGAATAAACGCATCTGAATCCCTTATCCCGATTATTGTTTTCTGATCACTATTTCCATCATTTTTATTTGAAATACCAGGCAAAAGATATGCAACCTGGGCATAAACGGTCTTTTTAGGGTTATACATTTTTTTTAACAGATCAACACGATAATCCGGCACAGTTACGGTTCCCACAAGATTTTCGCCCCTGTGCCCGGAGCTTGTATCCTGACGTGTTAATGCCTCAAATATTGTAGACTTGCCTGCTGACTGCAGGCCGATAATTCCTAATTTCATTTTTTCCCCAAATATTTTCGCCCCTGCATGATTTCAGAGCAAAAGAATCATGCAGGGGCGAAAATATATTCAAACATATTATAAAAAAAACGTAACTATTCAGCTATTTTAAAAATAGTAAGGGAGTGAGCCCTAAGGAACGGGGACGAAATAAGTTCGCAATTTTAAGTGTTGAGGCGCCTGCCT
>CAZNFB010000375.1:0-2668 GCA_964572105.1 uncultured Desulfobacteraceae bacterium | reverse complement strand
TAAAAATTTCAAAGTGAGGTGATGAAAAATGAAAGATTTAAGTTTATCAATCGCAAATAGTGAAGTTCAAATCGCAACAGCAGAGCAATTTCAGACAGGATTAAAAGAGATTTTTAATGTTGACAAAACACTTGATGAGATTAACGACGCTTTATCAACGATTGATACTGACACACTTATAAGTAATGAACTTGCAAAGTATGAAGCAGTAGAGATTGAAAGCACAGATGTAATCAATAACATTAAACTTACAGAACATCCAGACCAGAAGACAAGGGAACTTTATCAAAAAATTTTTTCAGAAGGTAAAAAGGTCTATGGTATTAAAAAAGATGGTAAACTAATTATCCTTCAGCCGAAAACATCAAACGGGGAATTTATCACAGACACAAACATACTTGACGAAGCAAAAAATCACATTATAAAGATTGTGCAGTCAAATGTAAATTTTCAGATTTTACAACAATTGAAGTAAAAACTCACAGAAAGGAGAAACAAAAATGACAGCAGAAAACAAAGACAAAGCAATGGCAGTAATAACTATTGATGAAAATGCGGTATCAAGATTTATAAACGATTTTTCTGTGAAGTTTGCAAAAATGGAAATGATGATTGAGACATTGTCACGAGATATTGAACTTTTGCGAAAACAAATTTCTGAAAAGCAAACTGCAAACGGGAGACAGGATATAAGTATTGAACGCATAAAAGCTGTTTGTGAAAATAGGGGAAAGTTGATTGATGAACTTTTGAATTTTAAAAATAAATTTTTATTCGTGCAAATTGCTGGAAATGTATTAACTTTAAGCATTGCTTTTTTAATTTTCAGGTTGTTTAAGTGAGGTGATTAAAAATGATTTTTCTGGTTGATGGGCATAACATTATTACTTATGGGGGGCGATATAAAGAGTGGCGTGAACACGACCTTGTAATGCAGTTCAATAACATTGTAGAAGATTATTTTCGTATGTTTGAAATTCCATATATCAGAATTACAGCCGATTATCGTTGTGCAGATGAAATAGTAAAACTTTCAAGCAAAAAATTAACACTTGCATATAAAGTTAGTTATATAAATTATCTCTGTCAACACATAGATAATCCTATCGCAATTGAGACGCATTTTAACAAGTTTGATGGGATAGACAATGATATTGGAGTTGGCTATGAAATAATACATTATCCAACAAGTGAAGTAAGTAAAAACATTGCTTTAAACTTGCTTGATGAGTTGCAGAAGTTTGACATTGTTAAAGAACTTCGTAATAGAGGAGCAAAAGGCGGGGATTTTGCGTTTGTAAGAGATACTATTTGTCCCGCTTTGATTATAGAACCATTTTTTTTAGATGATGATATAGAATTTTTACTGGATAGAAAAATGTTTGAAGCTCTTGCAGTCGCTTGGGCACATTCAATTGAAAAAATTTATAAGGGAGGTGTTTTAAAATGAAGGAACTCATTCTCAATCTCTTATCAAACAATGCTGTTATTTCGCTTGTTGCTACTATTTTAGCGTCTGTATTGGGTATTACTTTGCAGTATCTTATTGAACGCATCCAGAACCAATCTTATCGCAACGCTGTGAGAAAGGTGGTGCCAATCGCAAAGGACTTGTTTTTTATTGTTGAAAAGGAATTTGCAAAAAAGAAATTGCCAAACAAACATTTGCAGAAAGCACAAATTTTTGAAGAGAAGTTTAACGAAAAATTCAACGAAATCTGGGGACGCTATCCGTCCGTGAAAGAGAAAAGTATTGCTAAACAAATTGTTGCCGAACTTGTTGAAGACTTAAAAAAAAATATCAAATAAAAACCTTTCTGGGTGTCTCCTCTCACGGATATGAGCGAGGCGTTGGGGTTGAGTTAACAAGTTATAAAGATTACTCCCTCAACGCCTCTTTCTCTAACAAATCAGTCGGTTTAAACATCGGAAAAGATTTAATCAAAGACAAAAAGTTTGAGTTAGAAGCAAATCTTGGAGCAGGATATTACTACCGAGATGAAGATATTAGTCCGTATGTTGGATTATCTTTCAGGTTTTGATTATTTAATTAGAATTTACATTTTGTTAAACTTAACACTTTGCTAAATTAATATATCGTAAAAAATACCTTAACACTTTTCTTTAAAACATTATAACATTCTATAAAACTTCTCTCATAACATTATAAAAATCAAAGAGTTGTGAAAAAATTTTAGGTTAAACCTTGACAATTTTTTCTATTCTGTTATAATTTTTCCAGAATTTGAAAAAAGGGGGTAAAAGGTATGAAATATAAAGAGATGCTTGAAGCGTATTTAAAGTGTTTTGATGAGTTGCCAGAGGATTTTCGTTATGCTTTGTGGTATTATGCTCCTGATAAAACGAGTTTTCCGCAAAATATTTTTTACATTGAAAAGCCACCGTTTGAAGATGAAAAAGTGATATTACCTGGAATTTATCATATTAGTAAAGTGCTCTTACCTTATCTTACACCTTTTTTTACTTATGATGACTTAGCACCTTATGTGTGTGTGCTTGAAAAATTTAAATTTACTGATGAAAAGGAAAATGAAATAGAAGCATTTTTAGTGTTGCCTGAAAGTTTTAAAGATAGTGGTGTGCTTTTTCATTACAGGTCTGGTTTTATAGATAAAAAGGTGACTATAGTTCCTGAAAAAATTTATTT
>CAZNFB010000374.1:0-2671 GCA_964572105.1 uncultured Desulfobacteraceae bacterium | reverse complement strand
TCTCCTTTTCAGTTAATATTGAAGGCATCTTATAACGTTTCCTTTCTTTAGTCAAACATTATTTGACAATTCTTTATAAAAAAAAATAGGTATTGACAATGCGCTCATTTATATATAGTTTGTGCCTATTAGAATTTTTTAATTTTCAATGGACAATCAATTTTTAAAAAAGGAATAAATTATGGGCGGAAACAAAGAGTATCTTTCTACAATCGAGTTTTGTAAATTCTTAAACATATCTAGAAACACTTTGAAAAAATGGATAAAAATAGGGCTGCCTATAATACAACCTGAAGGAAAGGGGAAATTTTTACGAATAGAAAAAACTAAGGCATTAAAATGGCTTGAAGAAAACAGCTATAGGAATTAAACCAGTCAAACTTTATAGAAAAAGGACAAAATGCGCTGGTTTAAACATCTTACAAACGCAAAAAATGATCCTGATATGCGCCTACTCTTAGCAGAATTTGGGTACGAAGGATATGGAGTATATTGGATGATTTTGGAGACTATTGCAGGAGATATGAATTATAAAGAGCAAAAAGCGAAAACATCAATGGCAGAAAAACAATGGCGTAATTCTGTTAAAATATCGCCTAAAAAATTTAAACAAATATTAAATTTTTGCTCGAAAAAATTTGGGTTTATTATTGAGGAAAACGCAAAAATAATAACGATTGAATGCCCAAAATTGTTGAAATATCGGGACGAATATAGTCGGAAAAAAGGATAAAAAGTTGGAAGCCGTAAAAACCACTTTTGACAAAAAACTTTCAAAAAAAGTTCAAAAAAAGTTCAAAAAACTTTCAAAAAACTTTCAAAAAAAGTTCAAAAAACTTTCAAAAATGAACATTGCCCAAAAAGTTAACCTGTTGGAATATATGCAAAAAAGCAACATTCTTAAAAAAAAGTGTCAGGAGTTTGTCAGGAGTTTGCCCTAGTTTTTGTCCCGTTTTTTCTCTAGTACTCTGTTACTCTGTCTCTCTGTACCTTACATCCAGAGTAAGAACCTGTATATTATGTCTTATACTATGGGAAATAGCCGAGCCGAAAACCTGCAAGCGGTCAACAGAGAAAAATATGTTAACTTTATTTCATGGCTGTAAAACGCTGTGAAGAAAACCAAACCCAAAAGGAGAAAATGTTAAGTTTAAGAGACTATCAAGAAAAAGCAGTTCAGTTGAGCAGGGAGGCTATTCAGCAAGGCAATAGAAAAGTGATACTGGCAATGCCCACAGGAAGCGGGAAAAGTATAGTTATGTTTAGAATCGCTCAATCGTCGATCCAGAACGGGCACAAAGTTTTGATTCTGATGCACAGGCGGCAATTAGTCACGCAGCTGGTGAAAACTTTTACAAAAAATGGGATTGACTGTGGCATGATAATGGCGAAATACGAATCGAAATTATCAGCATCTTGCCAGGTTGCTACCATACAGACCTACAATAGGCGTATGCAGCTATCAGACAATAACGCTGTTAGTTTTTTCGTTAATGCAGGTCTGGTTATGATCGATGAAGGCCATCACACCTTAAGCGCAACATATCAAAGGGCTTTAGCAAAATATCCTGACGTCCCCGTAATAGCCGTCACAGCCACTCCCACGCTTTCATCTGGTGTTGGTATGGGAAATTATTTTGATAGCATTGTGCAGCCTGTCAGCGTGCAAGAATTGATAGATGGGGGGTATCTTGTCCCAGGGATTTATTATGGGCCGAGTCCGCCCGATCTATCAAAAATAAAAATCATAGCCGGGGATTACGAAAAAAAGACGCTTGGGGAGGCGATGACAAAGCCCAAGATCGTGGGGGATGTAATTGAGAATTGGCAGAAATTAGCTGGGGGCAAACAAACAATGGTTTTTGCTGTCAATGTGGCTCACAGCAAGGCTTTACAAGAGGCCTTCGAGAGGGTAGGTGTTGTCGCTGTACATTTAGACGCATACAGCGATGATGCAGAAAGAGAGAAGGTTTTGTCTGATTTTAAGCTTAAATCCGTGCAGGTTATCATCAACGTTGGATTGTTCACAGAGGGTACGGATATCCCCGAGATTGAATGTGTATCCTTAGCCAGGCCGGTAAAATCTTTAGGTGCTTTACTGCAAATGGTAGGGAGAGGCGCCAGGCCGCACCCAGGTAAAGAGGATTTCATCGTGATTGACCACGGTGGGATGGTAGCAGATCTGGGTTTTTACGAGGATGAAATTAAATGGAGTTTATCTGGAAAAAAAATAACCGCAAAAAAGAAAATAGTACGGGAAAAAGAGAAAAAAATTAGAACTTGTGATATGTGCATGACATTGTTTACCGGTAGCACATGTCCCAGATGCGGTATGAAAATAAAAGAATACAAAAAACTGATCGCTGCTGAGTCTGCTGAGTTAATCTCGATAGGGAAAAAGAAAAAGCCTAAAGTGACTATGGAGGATAAACGTAAATTTTTTGCACAGCTTGATTATCACAGGCGGCGAAGGGGATACAAGCAGGGCTGGACGGGCTGGAAATATAAAGAAAAATTCGGTGTGTGGCCAAGAAAAATGGATAATTTAACCCCATTGCCGCCGGATGCAGGTTTTAAAAACTGGTTGACGTATCAGAATATTAAAAATGCTAAGAGCAACCAATCTTCGTACGAGAGTACGAAAAATGATTTGTGTAAATGGAGGGCAAAG
>CAZNFB010000373.1:0-2674 GCA_964572105.1 uncultured Desulfobacteraceae bacterium | reverse complement strand
AATAAAAACGGTGATTATGATGTTGTTATTATTGGGGCGGGTATTTCCGGAATTGCAGCAGCAGTCAGGCTTAATGAGCTTGGAGCGAAGGTCGTTGCTCTTGATTCAGGTAAATGTTTTCAAACTCTTAGAAACTTTACCAGGGGTAAATTAATTCTTGCTGAACCTGCTGAAATAAAATTAAAAGGTTCAATTCCATTTAAAGAAGGGAGTGTTGAAGAAACCCTTGTCAATTTTGACAAAGCATTAATTACAAATGGTGTTGAGTACAGGGAATATACAAAAGTTTCTGATATTCAGAAAAAAAACGGCTTATTTACTGTTGCTACAGATCGGGGTGAGATAAGAGCAGAACTTGTCCTCCTTTCCACTGGAAAGGCAGGTAACCCAAGAAAAGCCGGAGTGCCTGGTGAACTTGAGTGGGCAAATAAAATTTTTCATTTTTTAAAAGATCCTGACGAGTATGAGAATCTGAATCTTCTTATATATGGTGGAGGAGATGTGGCAGCAGAAGCCGCCCTTGCCTTATGTGATACTAATAATGTTACCCTTGCAGCTGTTGACAAAGACTTTATTTTTCCGAAAAAAAAGAACATTGATAATATGCGTAAAAAGGAGAGCAAGGGAAAACTAAAGATTTTAATGGAAACCAGGCTTAAAAAAGTGGGTGAAAAAAATGTTATCCTTGAAAACATGGCTACCTCCGAAGAATCAAATATCAGTAATGATTATCTGTTTGAAATGATAGGGGCTGAACCTCCGGTTTCTTTTTTTAAAAAAATTGGTATCAGCCTTGAAAACAAATGGAGTTTCAATAAAAAAATCGCTCTTTTTTTTGCATGCATGATTGTATTACCCCTGTATACCTGGAAAAAAGGCTTATGGCCCTTTCACTATTATGGTGAGGGAATTTCGCATTTACCGGTAATTTTTAAAAATCCCTCATTCTGGTATTCAGGTTTATATACTCTGGTGATGCTTGGTTTTGGACTTTTTGCAATGAAAAGGTGGAGTAATGGCTGGAAGGATAAATATCAAATCTACAGATTTTCCTCATTGATTATTTTTCAAATTCTTTCATTTTTTATTATTGAATGTATGCTTGCTCTTTATCTTCCTTCTGATACATGGTGGAGGGCTTATGCAATAACTAACCCTTTCCCGCTTCTTTTTGATTCTTTTTATAATCTTTCAGGGACATCGCTTTCCGACTTAAAATGGATTATTGCTGCCGTGGGATTTTTTGTAACCTTTGTTGCTATTCCGATTTCAGCAAGATATCACGGCAAACGATTTTGTTCCTGGATTTGCGGATGCGGTGGGCTTGCCGAAACCCTCGGGGACCGCTGGCGGCATCTTTCACCAAAAGGAGCAAAGAGCAGGCGGTGGGAATTCATGGGTATGGCTGTTCTTTTTTGGGCCATTACAAGTGCTTTTGTAATTCTGGTTTTTTATAGCGGAGATATCGGTTCAAGCGGCATATGGCACAAATCCTACGGTATTATTGTAGATTTCTGGCTTATCGCTGTAATTCCCATGGCATTTTACCCCGTACTTGGTGGAAAACTATGGTGCAGATACTGGTGCCCCCTTGCAAAATATATGGAACTGCTCAGTGAGAAATACGGGACACTGAAAATAAAATCCAATGACAAATGCATACAGTGTACTCAATGCTCATTATATTGTCAGGTAGGGGTTGATGTTATGGCCTTTGCAAAAAACGGAGAAGAATTTTCAAACAAAAATACAAGTTGTATCCATTGCGGTGTATGCATTTCAGTATGCCCTATGGATGTACTCTCTTTTAGTAATGATTAAAGGTAATTATTCAGCGTCGCTGATTTAAGATACACATTAGCTGAATAGTTACGATTAAAGGTGCTATGATGAAAAAAAATATTTTGCTGATACTCTTTGTTTTTTTGATCTGCCCCCCTGCAGCTTCTGCCTTTGACCATGGACATACAACATTTGATTCCCTTTTGAAAAAACATGTTAAACTCTTAAGAAATGGCCGGGAATCAAAGGTGAATTATTCTGGTTTTAAAAAGGATCGTGCAAAATTTAATAAATATCTTTTATCTCTCTCATCTGTAACAGAGGATGAATTTCATTCCTGGCCTGTTAAAAAGCGTCTTTCCTTTCTCATTAATGCATACAATGCCTTTACGATTGATTTGATAATAAAATACTATCCAGTAACTTCTATTAAAAAAATCGGTTCACCCATGCAAAGTCCCTGGAAAATCAAATTTATTACCATATTTGGGAAATATATATCCCTTGATGAAATTGAACATGGCATGATTAGAAAAAAAAGTGTATATGATGAACCGAAAATTCATTTTGCCCTTGTCTGCGCAGCCATAGGTTGTCCAGCTCTTCAAAATAAAGCCTTTACATATGAGAGGCTCGAAAGGATGCTGGAAAATGGGATAGTAAATTTTTTATCCGACAAAACCAGAAACAGATATAACCATGGGAAAAAAACATTTGAAATATCAAAAATTTTTAAATGGTATGGTGAAGATTTTAACAAAAAATATGGTTCTGTCACTAAACTTTTAAACATATACAGTAAAAATCTTGTTAATAATGAAAACGAATTGCCCCATGCAGAAAAAACAGCCTCTATAAAATTTCTTGAGTACAACTGGAATCTTAATGATAA
>CAZNFB010000372.1:0-2713 GCA_964572105.1 uncultured Desulfobacteraceae bacterium | reverse complement strand
AGGGCAAGCTGAATAAAATAAAAAAGCGAATATTGAATATTTAAGATGTGACCCCCTTTTTTTCAAAGCTTACGGCCGAACTCAAGAGCCCGCTTGTTTATGCTGATTCCTGTGTTTTCCACAACAACTTCATGGCCGGTATCGGTGCAGGGAAGATATACAAGGGTTGAAGTGTCTATTTCAAAGGTCATGTCAGGCAGGTTGGGAATAACCTGCTTTTTATTGACAGCTGCATTGGCAAGAACGATTTTCATGGCCTGAATAGCCTCTGTACGTGGAAGAGTTACAGGGTATAAACTTTTTTTTGGAATTTTTTTATCCGGTTTGAAAAATCTCTGGGAAACGGTTAATTGTTTTGAAACTTGCAAAAAAGTTTTTGGTCTGATTTTAAAAGCAGGATTCCAAAAGTTCATCTCCATTTTTTCCCATGATTTATCAATCACTATCGGCTGGTTGGTGAGCCGGAGAAAATCAGCATAAGAGCCGAGTTTTATCCCATTGGTTTTAGCAGATATTTTCCAGAATGGGAGATACAGATCCGCACCAGACTCACCAGATACAGCCATGAAATCTACTTCCGTAAATTTTCCCTTAAGAACCTCCCAGGCGGTATCACAATTGCCGCATACAAGGGTAACACTGTCCCTTTCGGCATCAAGATTCCATCCGCACCCTGGGCATATTGTGGGGATAAAATCATATTTCCAGGATGATTTGCTGGTTATATTCTCTTTAAACGCATCCTCTTCACGGGAAAGATCTGATATTGGTCTGTTTAAAACTGCATCAAAGATCCTGCCATTTTCAATATATAAAGGGAGATAGATAATACTTAAGGTTTCGCCGATATATGCCCGATGATATAATTTTCCCTTTAAGGAAGAAGAAGATAGTGCCGCGGCTTTTGCCACCAGTTTTGAGGCTTTAAGGGTAAATTTTAAAAAAGAACCCGGGGTCTTTTCGGAAACAATCGTCATTTTCATGGCCTGGGGCCTTAAGCCCAATGAGGCCGGCAATCCTTTAACTGGTAACCCTGCGCTGGTGATATCTATAACCTTGTGCCCCAGGGTGAGGTTTTGACAATAAAATACCTTTCCCTTAAATCGCAGGTACGGAGCATAGATTATATCCTTTTCAGGGGCCTTATGGGGAAGTGCAAAACGGAGATAATTATGGGGATAAAGATAATTATCAACATTACAATAAGGACACCTCAGGATATGATCGGTTTCATCCAGGTCTATTCCCCCTCCACACTGGGGGCATTGATGTTCAACAGTAAATCCCATTTTATTTTATTTTCTCGCCGCACTGATTGCAAAAACTTGATTCAGGAATATTTTCAGCTTTGCAATTGGGACAAACAGGAGAAACAGGTTTTTCATCAGCAGGGTGCCCGCATCGGGAACAAAATTTAGCATTGGGCGGCAAATTTTTCCCGCAATTAACACATTGATTCAATATTAACTGCTGATGTCCGCACAAGGGACAAAATCTGGAATTTTCCGGCACCAGATTACCACAATCAGAGCATTCAATCTCTTTTGCAGGGGGCTCAGGGCTGCCGGGCCCCTTTCCAATTACGGCTCCACCCGCCGGTGGGTTATTAAAACTCTGGGAAAACATGGCAGGAACCATCAGGCCTAAACCCATACCGATTCCTGAGCCTGCATCCCCTGTTGACTCAGCAGCCTTTTCCATTGCCATGGCCGCCTTCATCTTAATGAGTTTATCAAAATCACCGATTACGCCCATCCTGCTTTTGTCATCTATGGCCTGCTGTACCTCTGGAGGAGGTGTAATCGAGGTGATATAAAGAGCGTTCAAACTCAGACCAAAATGTTCAAAATCGTCATGGAGTTTTTTCTGCAGACCTTCAGAGAGTTCCTCATACCTCCCTGGCAAATTAAAAAGACTGTCAAGATTTTCACCAAGATAATCATTAAAACGGGAGACAATCACCCTTTTAAGATATTCCTCTATCTCATCTGTGGAAAACTTACCCATGGTACCCACAAGAGTATTTATAAACAAAACAGGCTGGGTTATCTGGATATTAAAGACTCCGTGGGCCCTTAGCCTTATGAGCCCAAGCTCATCGTCCTTAAAAGCCACAGGGTCTCTGGTTCCCCACTTAAGATTCGGGAACACCTTCATGTTGGCAATATAGACTTCTGCGCGCAGGGGACTTGTCATGCCCCAGGGAATAGAAAGAATTTTAGTGAGAATGGGTATATTAGCGGTTTTTAAGGTATGCATCCCTGGACCAAATGCATCGCAGGCCTTTCCCTTGTAAAAAAAGACAGCCGCCTGACTTTCCCTAACTGTCAACTGTGCCCCAAACTTTATTTCGCCGGAGCCATGTTCCGGCAATCTATGCACCAGCTCCCGTCCTGTTTCATCAAACCACTCTATTACCTCAAGAAAAACCAGATTATTGTCTGTCCCCATGGTATTCTCCTTTACATTCAAGTGGACTTTCAAAAAACAAATCAGTCAAATCTTTTAATAATGCTTTTTAAAAAACTGATTACACTTTTATAATCATTTGTCAAAAATAATTTTGAAAAATTAAAAAAATTACTTTCTGATTTCCAGAATTTATTACGAAATTAGCATTTTATGAAACACGGTGTTATAATACTTAATAGCAACTAAGGCGGTTTTTGCCCGCAACCCAAGTCAAAGCGTATCGCAATGGAAAACAAAGGTA
>CAZNFB010000371.1:0-2717 GCA_964572105.1 uncultured Desulfobacteraceae bacterium | reverse complement strand
TGGCTATTTTAAGTGTTGAGGCACCCGTCTGGCAAGGCGCGAAAACGCAAGAATATCAGGATATTCTGAGCTTTCGCAACGCAGTCAGGCGGGATGCATCGGCGCTTAAAATGGTCAAGTTATTTTTGTACGAGCCCTTACTAATGGCCGTGGCCTGCGTGACCGCCCAGGGAGCTGGTAACAATTTTTGCTTTCAGTTCAAATGCCCCTGTTGATACATAGGTGTCATTTTCCTCCAGCCCGGAAAGGATCTCCACATAGTGATTATTTTCCTCCCCTTTCTGCACAACAACCGGTTCAAAACCATTTTTTTGTTCACTGGGGATAAAAACAACTGTTTCCCCATCAAGAATTTGCACCGCATTTTGCAATACCACGAGAACATGTTTTTCAGTTGATACGGATATTTTTCCGGTAACAAATGTGCCTGGCCGCCATTTCCCGTCAGTATTCGGGATGACGGCACGTGCAATCATGCTGCGAGTGGTAGTATTGTATACCGGGGCCACATATGACAAAATCGTCTCTACCTGCCTATTTGTTCCCACTGCCCTTATCTGAATTTTTCTCCCCTTTTTAACAAATTCTGCATCCTTTGTATAAACATCGCAATTCACCCAAACAGTTGAAAGGTCAGCGATAACAAACAGGGTGGCATCCTCACCCACAAATTCACCCGGCGTTACATGCTTTTTCACAATTTTTCCGGAAATGGGGGATAATATGGTATAGGTGGTAAGGCTTTCATTGCTTTCCACAACAGCCAGGAGTTCATTTTTTTTAACGGTTTCTCCTAATTGCTTGACCATTTTTTTTACAATACCCGGGTAACGTGGTGTAATATTGACCATTCGGTCTTCATTAAATCCAATTTCACCGGGAAGCTCAACAGACCTGCCAATGGGTTTTTTGTCCACTGTCGCTATTGTTAATTCGGCAAATTCTTTTGCCTTGTCTGTTAAAACAATCGTTGCTTCTTTTTCATGGCCGTCCTGTTCTTCATGCTCCGCATGTTCATCAGCGTGACCGCTGTGATCATCATGTTTGTCTGGTGCATGCTCCTCATGAGGTTGTATGGCTTCCCCGCCATGACCATGATCATGGTCATGATCGATTTCCTTCAATGCAAAACTGCTCACTGGAAGGAAAAACATATATAAAATAATAATTAAAAAAATTCCGTTCTGTTTCATACTTATCTCCTTTATTCAATAAACAATCTGAATAGGTATTCCCGAAAGTTCCATGAGATCAGCAGCAAGAAGCGCATTTTCAGTAATCAGATCAATATATCGCAAATTGATTTCAAGGAGATTCCGTCTGCTTTCAAGAACTTCAAGGATACTGATATTTCCAAGTTTATAGTAGCGTTCAAGAAGCGCATAAACATTTTTTGCCTTTGGCTGCAGCTTTTCAGCTAAAACAGAAAAAACTTCAGTAGTATTTTCAATCTCAGAAAGGATAGAGCCCGCTTCCTTCATCCTTTCCAGATAAAATGCCTGGAATTCCTTTCTGGCTGCGGCCGCTTCATGGCTTTTTGACAAAATGGCCCCTTTGTTCCGATCAAAAAATGGTAGAGAAATCGACATCCCGGCGATCACCGTATTCTCATCATCCTCATTATTACGAAGATAGCCGCAGCTTATGGCCAGTTCAGGAAATGCCTCGGCTTTCAGTTGTCTAATTTCAGCAGCAACAGTTTCTTCATTAAGTTTCATCAGTTTCATTTCTGGATGGTCGAGAATTTTTTTCTGTATTTCCTTCTTAGACGGCAAGAAAATTGAGGTGTTTAGTGCACATGCAAGTTCTATTTCCGCATCATCTGTATTTCCCCACAACGCTGCTAATTCATTTTTATACCGGTTCAGTTGTCTATTTAAGGTGGCTTTTTCCATGAGAAGCTCATCCAGTTCTATTTCGGCCCTGAGTGTATCAGCTTCCATGGCAGCACCTGCCTGACGCCGACGCTTTATGCCGTTAAGGCTCTCTTTCATAATCAATGCCAGGGAATCAAGAACAGCTATTTTTTTCTGTAAACCCAGTATGGGTAAACACCGTCGGATGATCTCCGCCTCCAGTCCGAGACGTATTGCATCGCTTTTAAGCTCAGCCGTACAAAGGTCTTTTCGGGCGAGTTCAATGCGGGCCTTACGTTTGCCACCAATTTCAACCGGCTGAGTCAGCACCACTTCAAATTCATCTTTCCCAAAATTTTCAAAACCTATTTCCAGCTCCGGGTTTGGAATTACGTTAGCCTGCTTGATTTTGGCTTCAGCCGCTCTTATGGCACTGTTTCCGGCGGACAGACTTGGATTCTTATTTAGCGTTTTCTGTTTGATCTGTTCAAAATTTAATAATTCTGCGTTTACTATAAATGCATCAAATATAAAAAATATAACAATTATATATAGCACAGCCCGATGGGAAAACAGTTTCATGCGTATCACCTCCTGTACGAATTTGTTAAGTGCAGTTTGAATTGATTTCCAGCACAATCGGGGAATGGTGATAAAAATCGCATGGCAAAGTGGAATAATATCAAGCATTTTAAATTCGTTTTCATTTTAATTGCCTGTTTAATAAAATTGTGTATATTATGTCCTGCATTTCAAGTTAACGCATGATACACGAAGAACATTACACAAACCTTTCATGAACATTACAGTTCTGTAATGTTTGTTGCGTTAATTGACATCGTCAAGTTTCATTAGGAACGA
>CAZNFB010000370.1:0-2721 GCA_964572105.1 uncultured Desulfobacteraceae bacterium | reverse complement strand
AAAAAAACTGTTCACATTCCATGGTAATTTAAAGCCCTTTCTAATTCATAAAATGGTACAGGCCTGGAAAACAGGTACCCCTGAGCAAAATCGCAACCCGCATCCACCAGAATCTTTTTCTGTCCCTCTGTTTCTACGCCCTCTGCAATAACTTTTAACCCCAGCGTATGGGCCATCAGAATAATCGCCTTGCATAGAATCAGGTCATTTTTATTACATTCAAGATTATTAACGAACCTCTTATCGATTTTAAGGTAATCAATATCAATCTTTCTAAGAGATGAGAGTGCTGAATGGCCCGCACCAAAATCATCAATAGCCACCTGTATACCTGCATCCCGAAGCCAGAGAAATTTATCAAAAACTTCAGTCTCTGCATTCAGCAGCAATTCTTCACTAATTTCAATAATTATCTTCTCCCCGGAAATATCGAGTTCATGCAAAAATGTTTGCCATTCTAATATAAAAAGATGCGTATCCATTTTAAATTGAACCGGTGACACATTTATACTGATCTGAAAATTATTTTCAAACGCCTTACTCCATTGAGATGCTCTTTGTGCCGACTCCTTGAGTACCCAGGCACCAATTTTATTAATAAGGCCGGCTTCTTCCGCCAGACAGATAAATTCCATGGGGCTGACCATGCCCCGCGTGGGGTGATGCCACCTGAGGAGCGCCTCAGCCTTGATGATTCGATCTGTTTTTAAATCTATAATAGATTGAAAATAAACCTCAAACTGCTTATCAGCCAGAGCATTACATAAATCATTAGTCAGTCTCAATCTGTTTTTTGCAGCATCCTGCAATGATTGAGTAAAATAGCTAAAGGAATGAGCATCATCTTTTTTGGCCACATACATTGCCTGGTCAGCATTCTTTATTAAGGTTTCAATATCCCGGGCATCACCGGGGTAGAGGGTAATACCGATACTGCAGGATATATGGATATTTTTGTCAGAAAGAAGATATTTTTCTTCAATTTTGTTAATCAGCTTCTGGGCAAGATCCTCAATATTAGTGCTGTCATTAATCTCCGGCAGAATAATTGCAAACTCATCCCCCCCAAGCCGGGCAACTGTATCTGAATTACGCAGGCAATCACTGATTCTACGCCCGACTTCCTGCAGCAGAAGATCACCAGCATCATGGCCCAGTGTGTCGTTCACGTCCTTAAACCGGTCGAGATCCAACAAGAACAATGCCAGTGAATATTTATCACGATCCGCCCTGATTATTTCCTGTTCCAGACGATTATAAAACATACGGCGATTAGGCAGGCCGGTGAGAGTATCGAAATTTGCCTGCTTCCAGATCATCTCTTCCGACAACTTTTGTTCATCTATATCCTGGCAGGTACCTGTCATCCTGAGGGGCTTATGATTCTTTGACCATAGCATCACTTTGCCCCGGTTCAGTATCCATTTATAGGTTCCATCCCTGCACAAAACCCGGCATTCATTCTTATAATAAGGGGTCTCACCGGAAAAATGCCGGCTAAGATCAGCATTACTCTCTGTTTTGTCATCGGGATGGATGCGATTATTCCATTCATCCAGGGTGTCACCCACTTCATCCTCTTTATAGCCAAGTATTTCTTTCCAGCGAGGTGAAAAAAATACCTTACCGGTTTGAATATCCCAATCCCATACGCCATATTGAGCACCTTCCAGCGCGAACTCCCATCGTTTTTCTGCCGCACAAATCTGTTCAATTGTTATATCCTGCAATAAAACAGCATTTTGCAGGGCAATGGCAGCTTGCGCTGTTAACAGCTCGGTCAGCTCTATTTGGTCATCGGAAAAAACAGATTCTATCAGGCTGTTCTCCAGATAAAGCACACCCAAAGCCTGGCTCTGTTTTATTACGGGAATACAAAGTACAGAACGTAAATTTTCCCGCTGCACAACTTCGTCTGCAATGAAATTACCCTTTGTCTTTGCATCCTTTAAAAGCAGCATTTTCTTTGTACGAAAAACATAACGGACAATCCCCATACTTAATTTACTGGTGGAAAATTCTGCATCATCCTTAAATTTGACAACAACATTTTCTTGTTTACTACCCGAAACACTGGGTATTAAGTTCCCTTTTTCAACAATCAGCAGATAGCCTGTTTTGGCCCCCAGCCGGGCCATAACAGATTCCATAATTATTTTAAGGAGTTTATTAAAATCAAGCTCACCAGTAATTGCTTTTACCGAATTTAAAAGGAAGTTGTGATCAAACACTGCGTGAATATCCGCTTTTTGCTCAAGACCGGATTCAGTTGTTATCTGCTCTTTTTCAAGCAGGTCTTTGTCGGAAAAAGATCTGTTCAAATGAGCCTGGTTATTTAACTGTGCTGTTTTATTGGATGCGCCGCAATCCTGATATAGTAAAATGGCGGTATTAAAATAAATTTTACTGGAAAAATGATTCTCTTTTTCCAGATACTGACTTAATCGCTCATTCAAAAAAGCTTCCAAAAACAGATATTCTTCTTTATGGGCAATATCAATGGCATCAAGATAGGCATTTCGTACATCCTGAAACTCCCCTTTAAAAAACAGGGCTTCTGCCTGCATTAAAGCAAGATAGGGCTTTAGAATTGGGCCGTGCGCTGCCCAATTTGTAACTTTTTCGAGATAATCTTCAGTCCCATTTTTATTTCCGGTTTGCAAAGCCGCAAGATATCTAAATACATACCATAAACGATAAACAATGGTGTTTGTAATGCCG
>CAZNFB010000369.1:0-2722 GCA_964572105.1 uncultured Desulfobacteraceae bacterium | reverse complement strand
ATAATTAAATTTTGGGTTTGGTTCAGTAATGTCCGGTTAGAATCTTGCGTGAGGGGAGTTTAATTGTTTTTGTAGCGTATTTAATAAATTTCGTAGAATTTCTTAGTGCAGCGCAGCCAAAAAATTGCGATTGTTTGAGCGAGGCACGAGCGAGTTTCGCAATTTTGGCGGAGCAAACTTAAAAATTCAAGAAATTTATTTGCAATAGCGGAAAAAACAATTAAACTTTCCGTATTTTTTCTGTATTTTCTTTTTTGCAATTTTCTAACCGGACACCACTGAGGAAGAATAAAATATGTTCAGAATTTGTATTATAATATTTTTTTTATTATCTTTTTTTTCATGCAATTCCCCTGATGCTGAAACAGATAAGACTTCCCTGGATAAAAAAGAATGTGTAATCTTACTCCATGGGCTGGCAAGAACAAAACGATCCATGAATAAACTGGAGCACGCTTTTTCCCTTGCCGGGTACAAAGTAATCAATGTTGATTACCCCTCCAGGGAGTTCCCCATTGAAAAATTGTCAGAAAGTGTAATACCTGGTGCTCTTAAGATCTGCCGGACATTTTCTCCAAACCGTATCCATGTTGTAACACATTCCATGGGTGGAATTCTTCTGAGATACTATCTCGCAGAGGAAAAAATTGAAAACCTTGGCAGGGTGGTGATGCTCAGCCCCCCCAATAAGGGGAGTGAGGCTGTGGACAAGTTGTCAGATTTTTTTATTTTTAAACTTATCAACGGCCCCGCTGGAAAACAGCTTGGAACTGATAAAAACAGCATACCCATGGCCCTGGGGCCTGCCGATTTTGAATTGGGTATTATAACAGGTGACAGGAGCATCAATCCCATTCTTTCCATGATAATCCCAGGCGCAGATGATGGAAAAGTCTCTGTTAAACGGGCAAACCTTGAAGGCGCTTTGGAATTTTTGGTGGTCCATTCCTCCCACCCCTTTATTATGCGAAATAAAGGGGTGATTAATAAAGTAATACATTTTATAGAATATGGATGTTTTGATAAAGGAGATTCCCAGTCGTGAGTAATGAGAATAACAAGGTCATCTATTCCATGATCAGTGTGAGTAAATTTTATAATAAGAAGCCGGTATTAAAGGATATATCTCTATCTTACTTTTATGGTGCCAAGATTGGCGTTCTCGGTTTAAACGGTGCCGGCAAAAGTTCTCTGCTCCGTATTCTGGCAGGGGTGGATAAAGAATTTAATGGTGAAACAATCCTTTCCCAGGGCTACACTGTAGGTTATCTGGAACAGGAACCGATCCTTGATCCGGACAGAACTGTGCGGGAAATTGTGGAGGAAGGTGCCAGGGAGGTTGTTGATCTCTTAAAGGAGTTTGAAGAGATTAACCTGAAGTTTGCTGAACCCATGAAAGACGATGAGATGGATAAACTCATTGAACGTCAGGGCCAGGTTCAGGAAACACTTGACCATCTTGACGGCTGGGATCTGGATGCGCGGCTGGAAATGGCAATGAATGCTCTGTGCTGCCCACCCTCGGATGCAAAAATCAAAATACTCTCCGGCGGTGAAAAACGGCGTGTAGCCCTGTGTAGACTGCTGCTGCAAAAACCGGATATTCTGCTGCTGGATGAACCAACAAACCATCTTGATGCTGCAACTGTTGCATGGCTTGAGCACCATTTGAAAAATTATTCCGGAACAATTATCGCTGTGACCCATGATCGTTATTTTCTTGATAACGTGGCCGGCTGGATTCTTGAGCTCGACCGGGGGCAGGGGATACCATGGAAGGGAAATTATTCAAGCTGGCTGGAACAAAAACATGACCGCCTCCACCATGAGGAGAAAACTGAAAGCGCAAGACAAAAGACTCTTCAGCGGGAACTGGAGTGGATACGCATGACCCCCAAGGGACGGCGTACCAAAAGCCAGGCAAGAATTAATGCCTATGAAAATCTTCTTTCCATGGAAAAGGAAAAGTCTGAAAAAGAGCTTGAACTTTATATTCCCCCGGGGCCGCGACTGGGGAATGTGGTCATAGATTTTGAAGAAGTGAATAAGGCCTTTGGAGATCGTATTTTGATTGATGATATGAGCTTTAAACTTCCCCCCGGCGGTATTATTGGTGTTGTTGGGCCCAATGGGGCAGGCAAAACAACCCTGTTTAAAATGATCACAGGTCTGGAAAAGCCTGACAAGGGAACTCTCAAAATTGGAGATACAGTGAAACTGGCATATCTTGATCAGACCCGTGAACTCGATTTTGACAAAAGCATCTGGGAAGAGATATCAGGGGGAAACGATCAGATCGAGCTTGGGGGAAGGCTGGTCAACTCCCGGGCCTATGTTGCCCGTTTTAATTTTTCTGGATCTGACCAGCAAAAAAAAATAAAAACACTCTCCGGGGGACAGCTAAACCGGGTTCATTTGGCCAAAATGCTCAAGGAAGGTGGTAATGTTATTCTTTTGGATGAACCCACCAATGATCTTGATGTGAACACCTTAAGAGCCCTGGAAGAAGCCCTGGAGAATTTTGGAGGGTGTGCCGTGGTGATCAGCCATGACCGCTGGTTCCTTGACCGGATTGCCACCCATATTCTCGCCTTTGAAGGGGAGAGCCAGGTGCTCTTTTTTAATGGTAACTGGACAGAGTACGAGGCTGATCTGAAAAAGCGGCTTGGTACCGATTCCCTTATACCCGGCCGTATTAAATATCGCCAGTTGACCAGATAAG
>CAZNFB010000368.1:0-2726 GCA_964572105.1 uncultured Desulfobacteraceae bacterium | reverse complement strand
AAAAATGGCGGTGGCCGGTACTTTGGAGCTTCAAAATGGAATGACTCCTTTAAGCCGTAGATCCGTACTGGTACACCTTGAAAGGTTCGGCACGGATGAAAAAGGTATACAAGAAGGGATATCCATATTCCTTTCTAAAGAGCAGGCTCTCCTTTTAAGTAACAATTTCGATTGCATTGATTCTGACCCCATAACTGTAGCGGCTGCGGCAGCTCTGGTGCATATGCGGGATAAGTTTATTCAGCGGATACTGCCGGAAACCTGCCTTGTGGAAATATTTACCACTTACGGTGCACACTTGGCAGCAGCGGTATCCGGAAAATATGATCGGTTTATTTTATATAAAGCCAGGTTGCCCAGTGAAAAAATAAGGCTGGAAAAGTCGGCTTTCTTAGAGTTTGTATTTTGCTGTATGGCTATGGGATTTGAAGAAAAATGGGAAACAAAAACCTGACAACTGCCTTGACAAACACCGTTTTCAGAGTAAACGATATCAGCAGACAATTGAATCACAGCTACGATATCCATGAAAAAACGGCTGCAAGTCTCTTGAGGAAATTGAAAGATGCCAAGTTGTTAACTGAACTGCAGACTGGCGGCGGCAGGAGGTCGGCAACCCTGTGCTTCCCTGCGCTGATAAATATCGTAGAGGGAAAATGTGTTTTATGATGCTTTTGCAGAGTCTGTACGTTACGTTATCAGTATTGTGGATCATATATCTTAATTTACGCTCCGCTACACTGTTTGTGGAGTATGGGTGCTCTACAAAATATCTTGTTGAGTGTCGGCACCATTCCAGGCTCCATGAATTGAAATAAAAAAACATTGAATATACGGCAAACATGGACAAAAGCGTTTTTAATTTCAGTGTATTTAGTATGTTAGCCTCTGAAATATCATCATTATCAGCATGTAAACAATCAGGAAAAGAGAATGTTTCATTCGAAATTGGCCAAATCAATAATCTTCAATTCCCCCTTGACAATACACACGAGAAGAACCATATTGAAACCAATAGGGAACTAAAACTAAAAGGAGTGTTGATATGCCAAGTATAACTGTTAAAAATATTCCGGATCACGCTTACGAAATGCTCAAGCAGGTAGCTACAATCAATCATCGAAGTATTAACAGTGAGATTATCTGCCTAATTGAGAAGGCAACATTAAGTAAACCTTTTCTCCCAGAGCAACATCTTGCATTAGCTAAACGATCCAGAGAAAAAACAAAAAAATTCCTTCTAACCAATGATCTCCTGCAAGCAGCTAAAGAAGAAGGACGCCCATGATCGTTGTAGATACCAATATTATTAGTTATTTTTATCTCAACTCTGATTTCTCACAAATTGCTGAACAAACATTTAAAAAAGATCCTATATGGTCTGCGCCATTACTGTGGAAAAGTGAATTCCGAAACGTGCTAACCTTTTATGTTAGAAAAAGTATAATTACACTGCCTGAGGCAATTGAAATTTTTGAATGTGCAGAGGAATTATTAAAAGAAAATGAATATGAAATTAATTCAATGCAGGTTTTAAGCTTATCTCACTCAAGTGGTTGCTCTGCCTACGATTGTGAATTTGTCAACTTGGCAAAAGATCTTGATGTTCTTCTTGTCACTCAAGATAAAAAAGTACTCCACAATTTTCCAGAAACAGCAATTTCTATGAGTCAATTTCTTGAAACACACTAAAGCAACTAGAAATTACAACAGGAATAATGTAACCATATCAAGCATATACGTAAAAAAAATAGGCTAACAATTCGCTTAACCAGACGCCAAGAATCTCTACACTACAAGGAGAGTGAAAAGACAGGCGTGGAAAAATCTGTCGACCTGGTTTGGTTGCCTGGGTATTAGAATACGTATTCCTCCCTCTGGCCTTGTGCCAAACTTTAAAATCTGGTAATTATCTGATAATACATACTTGTATTTAGCAAGTGATAAAACAATTGTAACTATTCAGTGTCGCTGATTTAAGATACGCAGCAGGTATGATCTGATTAAAACTTTGAAATTGTTTGAATCCATTAGAGAGAGTTAAGAAAGAATCCATCAAGGCTGAGCTTATTGAAGTTATTTTCTGGATACTATTGCGCAAGCTTATATTTTTAACAGATTCTTTCTTTACGACCTCTTATCTGTGAGGCTTTTATGGTTTAATCAGGTTATACCTGTTGCTGTACATATTAGCTGGATGGTTATAAATAATTAAGGTTATCCTCAAATATATATGAAAAGAATAACAATGGCAGGGTTGCCGCACCATGTTATCCAGCGTGGGTTACAAGGCCGGCGGACTTTTTTGAGTAATAATGATTATGCGGCCTACCTTGAGATAATGGCCGAATGCTGCTGCCGCCATGGAGTAGAGGTCTGGGCCTATTGTCTGATGCCGGATCATGTCCACTTAATTGCTGTCCCCAGAGAAAAAAAATCTTTATCCAGCTGTCTCCGGGCGGCACATGGCCGGTACACAAGGTATATCAACCGCCAAACCGGCAGCAGTGGACAATTCTGGCAGGGACGATACTCATCACATCTGCTGGATGAACAATATTTAATTGCCTGCGCTCGCTATATCGAGATAAATCCGGTCAAAAGAGAGTACGTTGTGCAACCGGAAGATTGGCCATGGAGCAGTGCAAAGGCACATATCACGAAAAGTGATGACCCTTTGGTTAAGGCCGAGCCATTGCTTGAACGAGTTAAAGGGGATTGGCAGA
>CAZNFB010000367.1:0-2735 GCA_964572105.1 uncultured Desulfobacteraceae bacterium | reverse complement strand
AATTCCCCGTGCTGCCTGTAGCGGATATTTTAATTTCCATGGCCTAAAATGGAGCTGTTTTTGATTGTTGTTTTGCTTCTGCTTCCGGCTCCTGTGATTGGTCTTGCACCGGCTCAGGTTCCGGCTGTTCCGGTGCAATATCAATTGTTTCTGTATTCGCATTTTCTTTTATCTCTGTTTCAATATTTTCGTGCGGGGTGATATCAATTATATCTGTCATTTCCTCTGTTGACTGCAAGCCCATTACCGTTTCAGGTGCATACAGCCGAATAAAAAAAGCTGCGGCACGATACCGCAACATTAATTCCGGCATTGTTTGCCATTTCGAGCCTTTTTTGTCGTACCACCCCTCTTTTTTTGCAATAGCGATTGAACATTCCGGCCCCATAAGCTTTTCATCCGTAAGAAGTTCTGTGGCATATGCTACGCAAGATGTTTTGTTCTCATCCATCACAAATCTTAAAGAGGTGAATCGTTCATTTTTGTTAAAAAGTGCGATTTGTAATTGTGTCTCAATCGCGGGTTTCCCGTGGATTACATACATTTTTTGCATAACCATAAACGGGTCTAACCCGACTCTTTCAGCATAATTAAGTGCAATCACACAATTGCCGATATTATTCCGAAAATGCTCGGGAACCATTGTGGATTTTGCCAGCATCGTTGCAACTCTTTGTGCATGTTCGAAAAGCTCCACATCAAAAAACAAAGACCGTCTTTCCACTGTTACTATTTCTTTTGTCATTATTTATTCTCCCATCTAACGTCCGTTAAGTTTTTATAATGCTCCAAATTTTCATCTGTTATTTCAGGTTTAATTAATTTTATCACCTGTGCCCCGTTCATACTTGGGACATTCGTGATTGATTCACAATTGTCAACGAACACAGGCAGTTGAACATTATGAAAAATCGATAACGTATTTACAATATCCAGCTCAACCGCTTTTTTATGGCCATCGTTCAAATCTGTAGAATACGGAACGCCCTCGTTTAGAGCTACGCATGTGGGCGTTACCTCCCCGTTTTTTTTCATTTCAAAAAGCTTCCAGTCTGTGATCTGGAACAGATTATTTATATCCCCCTCCACCATGCCCACCCTGATTTGTTCATACTGCCCTATCATTTCTTCATGCCATTCTTTTTCTTCTAATATCCGGTTTATGTCTTTCAGCTCCTCCTTGTATGTTTTTATGTTTTCATCGATCCGTTTGTTACTTTTTATTAGCGATAATTCTTCCTGCAAGTCTGCAACATTGTTAAGCAATTCGGCTTTTTTATTATTATTTTTATCCGGCGTGTGGGTTAACTCCGCTTGTAACGCCTCCTTTTTTTTCAGTAATTCTGTATGCGGCGGGATCGGCTTCGCTTTTATTTCTTCTATTGCTTTTAAAATCTCTGATTCTTCGTCTTTCTTTTTCGATTGAAGGGCGGTACAATTCTCAACTTTTTGATTTAGCTCTGTTAATTCTTTTTCTTTTTCCCCCTTGTCCGCAGATATCTTTTGCCCATGCTCGGCTGTTAATTTTAAGTTTTCGGCTTTCTGAAAATTGAAAACTTTTATTTCATCGTCTATTAATTTTTGTGCTTCTCCGGGCGTGAGCGATTTATTGCAAGTTGGGCAGTTCTCAGCGGGGATTAAATCATGCTTTTCAGCATCTTTTTTGACCCAGGCTTCCCGGCATTCTTTTAGTTTTTCTTCAGATAAATTAATGGCGGCTACCAAACCGTCTGCCTTTTTATTGGCTGCTAAAATAGTTTGCTCGCTGGCCGCTATGTCCGCAGAAACTTTAAGTTTTTTAGCTTCCTCGATATTAGCTTTTCTATAAATAGCCGTTTGGTGATCTGCTTTAATTCTGTTAATTTCCAAATCCGCAGCATCGATTTTATTTTGTATGCTTATCTTAGGGTCAATAGCAATATTATTAATTTCGAGGGAAACAGTTTTAATCTCTTTTTTTAACTCAGCTTCGGTCTTTTCGACTTTTATTTTTTGATCTTTAGCGGTTTTAACTTTTACGGGGTTTTTAATTTTTTCTTCATTTATTTTTTTGATATTACCTTTGAGGATTTGCCGGTATTCGTCTACTGAATATTGGCCGATGATTTTTGGGAGTTCAGATATTTCAAGGTGGGCTGCACAAATTTCTTCGAAGGATAATTCTTTCACCATGCCCATTAATTTCCCCCGTTGTTCATCTGGTTTCAGGGAGGGAAAAGCGGCAGGGTTTAAGAGTATTTTTAAGGTAGACATTGGGGCAATTTCTTCCAGTCTGGCTATGTACTGCTTTTTTGTCACTGCGTTCTCACTGTCATTTATGTAATAGACTGTTGTCTCCCCTGGGATCTCCCCGGCTCGTTTCTTTTTTTCGCTGCTCCACTTATCGATGAAAACTTTTTTTAGATACAACTCTTTTTCATCATCAATAATAAATGTGCCTTCAACGCTGGATTCCTGCCCGTAATCTTTTGAGCCGTCAAGGTTCAGCTTTTTTACGTTGAAGCGTGATTGTTGCTTACTGTTCTGGTCTGTGAATAGGTAACAGGTAGCATCCATCAAGGATGTTTTGCCCGTCTTGTTATCGCCGTAAATCGTTGCGTCCTGCCCTTTAAGGTCAAAAGCAAAATCGATTCCCTTGAAATTAGTCAAGACTATCTTTTTTATTTTTAGGTTCATCTTCTCTCCTTTTCAGTTAATATTGAAGGCATCTTATAACGTTTCCTTTCTTTAGTCAA
>CAZNFB010000366.1:0-2746 GCA_964572105.1 uncultured Desulfobacteraceae bacterium | reverse complement strand
CAGGCAGGATGGATCGACGCTTAAAATACCAAGTTATTTCGTCCTCGTTCCTTAGAGCCTCATAAACTATTCCAGGAGGTCATGGCTTTTCTCAGAGGTACGGGAAGGATTACTGAACAACATAGATGATTTATACAGACCAGACTTATAACCAGATCTGTTTTTTGGGATTCAAGCTGCTGATCCCATATTTCATGTTTTAAAATAAGACTTTTTTCTGTAATTTTTATTATACTGCTGAGAATTGTAATTTTTTCGTGACACCCAAGGGGAGCCAAATATTTGCAATGGGCTTCAGCCACTGTAAGGTGGTTCCTGTTTTCCATAATAGACTGGTAGGAATACCCCATATCATCAAACATGGATTCCCTCGCCAAATCAAAAAAATGGTAATAATTTCCATGGTATACTCCCCCTCCAAGATCAATTTCATAAAGGGGAACTTTCATGCTGAATTTATGAACTCTGCTCATAGGTTCCTTAAAATATGTTCAAGGGTTTCAGGTGTAAGTGTTGAATTATGCAAAAATATTTTTTTTACCCTGTTTGAATGGCCTGAAATAATTTTCAAAGATGACCTGGAGACCTTCAGACATTCAGCAAGAAAATTAATACACATTTTATTTGCAGCTCCATCCACAGGGGGAGCAGTCAGTTTTATCTTAAGAGTATCCCCGTAAATACCGGCTGCCATATTTCTCGATGACCTGGGCAGGACTGTAATTTTAAAAATCAGACCTTCTTTTTTTTTCTCAACAAAAGGCATTTTAACTGCCTCTTAATGCATCAGCAAGTTCTTGTTGCGAAATTGTTGCTGTGCCAACCTTTCCCACCACCAGCCCCGCAGCAGTATTTGCAATTGCGGCGCTGCTTTTTAAAGAGATGCCCAGGGCAATTGCAAGACCTAAAACAGCTATTACAGTGTCACCAGCGCCTGACACATCAAAAACCTGCCGTGCCTTTGCAGATATTTTATATGGTTTTTTATCACGTTCAAACATAACCATACCGTCCTTACCGCAGGTTATCAACAGGCTCCCTATATCTGTTTTTTCAAGAATCTGAAGCCCGGCGCTGTTAAGTGTTAAATCATCTAAAATTTCTATGCCGGAGACATGGGATGCCTCTTTTTTATTTGGAGTGATTAATGACGCACCCGAGTATTTGGAGAAGTCAAGCCCCTTGGGATCGACAATTACTCTTTTATCATATTTTTTTACTTTTTGAATAATTTCAGCCATGAGGTCTTTGGTAACAAGGCCTTTCCCATAATCGGAAACCAGCACAAGGTCGACGTCGGGTATTTTCTCTTTTAGAAATTTTTTAATATAATCTTCTGTTGAGGGGTTAATCTTTTTTCTGGATTCCCTGTCGATTCTCACCACATGCTGGTTTGCAGCTATAATTCTTGTTTTTACAGTGGTCTGCCTGTCCTCTTCCCAGGCGATCCCCTGGGAGTCGACCCCAAGTTCATTTAATTTTCGGGAAAGGAGCTTCCCATTATCATCCTTTCCTGTGACCCCTGCAACCCAGACCCCGGCACCCAGGCAAATCAGATTATTTACTACATTTCCGGCTCCACCAAGGGTTACACTTTCATCTTTCACAAGAACAATCTGCACAGGGGCTTCAGGAGAGATTCTATCGACAGTGCCCCATAAATACCTGTCAATCATCAAATCACCCACAACAAGGATTTTACATTCTTTAAATCTTGAAATATCAATATTCATTAATTTTTCGCAATCATTCACCGGAAGAAAGGTTGTTTTTAACAAGATCCAACAAAAATTTAGGCGGACGTATTATTTTTTTATCATCACCCACACACGCATGTCTGGTAAACCCGGTTGCAGACGGGGCATTATCCCCCTTTACAAAGATACGAAAATCAAACTTCATCCCCCCCCTTACCCTTTCATCGATTCTTGTCTCCACAAGTAGAATATCATCATATTTCAGAGCTTTTATAAATTTGCAATATGCTTCTGAAATAGGAAGATGAACACCCTTTTCGGTTATTTCTTTGTAGGAGGTGCCTAAAGATCTGAACAATTCAGCCCTGCCGATTTCGAACCACCGGAAATAGTTTGCGTGGTAAACAATACCAAACCCGTCTGTATCACCATATATTACTCTGCATTCTGCGCTGTGTTTAATCATATGTATTTTCTAAAATTACCCTGAGTTCATCATAAGTATAGGTTACCGGCAGTTCAGGATACTCATCCCTTACATTTTGGGGCGGATTAAAAAGAATCCCCGTGTCAGCTTCCTTCAGCATATTAATATCATTGTAGGAATCACCTATTCCTGTGATGGAATAGTTTAGACTTTTCAGGGCAAGTACGGTTTTATATTTCCCATTTTGCTGGCGAAGATTATATCCTGCTATGGTTCCGTCCTGTTTAATTGAAAGTGAATGACAGAAAAGAACCGGTTTACCAAGTTTTTCCATTAAAGGTTTTGCAAATTGAACAAATGTGTCTGAAACAATTATCACCTGGGTGCGCGATCTTAACCAGCCCAAAAAATCAGCAGCCCCCTCCAAAGGATCCATATTTGCAATAACAGCCTGGATATCTTGTAATTTCAAGTTATTGTCATTTAATATGGAAAGACGTTTTTGCATTAATACATCATAATCGGATATGTCCCGTGTTGTCAGTTTGAGCTCTTCAATTCCTGTTTTTTTTGCTACATTAATCCATATTTCAGGGATAAAAACGCCCTCTAAGTCTGAACA
>CAZNFB010000365.1:0-2761 GCA_964572105.1 uncultured Desulfobacteraceae bacterium | reverse complement strand
CGAAGAGCTCAACCTTACAACTTCAGAAGAGAACCCAGACCCGTATATTGTTGAAAGAATATTTAGAGCCAAAAAAGGTCAAATCAGGGATAACAAAATGCCTTTGATGCCAGATAACGACCTATTACCTCTTGATGAGCTTGAAGGTATCAAGGTTCATGAGGACGAGGAATATACATACATGAAATGTAACTTAACTAAAGAATCCCTTGATGCTATGCTGGAAAATACCGGTGAAGATGATCTTAATGCCAATGTTGTTGTTGGTTTGGGAATTACAAATGCTTATGTGGGTGAATCTAAGGCAAACATCTAAGAGGGATTAATGGTTATGGCATATTGTGACGAACATAAAGAGTTTAAGGCGACAATCCGGAATAACGAAAAACGTATTGATAGTCATGATAAGATGATTAAAGAAATTTCAATGAAACTTAATTTAATACTCGGAGGTATTATTTTGTCCCCATTTCTTGTCACAGTATTTTTGCTTTTATTCAAAGTTAAAGGATAAACCATGAATATTTTTGACAATCTAAAAAGATTTAAAGCAAAGGAATTTCCATCTCAGAAAGAAATAGATATGACTGATCCACATCTGTTTAAGACCCTTGATGAGTATGCTATTGATTTAGGGTATCCAGTACACCCTTCTAAAGCCAAAGGTGCATTAGCGAGGGATTATGGTAATTCAGGTTCAAGGCATTATGCGGATGGAAGATTATCAACAGCTTGTGATTTCTTTCCTGATTGCAGTATTTTACGGGCGTTCTTTATGGCTTGCCATTATTTTGGAGGTGTGGGTTTATATTTTGACACTCATTTTAGAAAAAGACAATGGATAATGCTCCATGGAGATTTAAGAAACCATCAAAGAATATGGTGGCGGAAAAATAGGATATATTATACCGTAAATACAAATGCGGACTATTGGAAATTGATAAATTTAATAAAGAGGGAATCTATTGGGTAAAGATTTTAAGAAACTTGAAAAATATTTTAAGAAAGCCAAAAGTAACCATATAGCTTTTCAAGGTTATTGTTATACATGTAAAAAACTTATTACTGTTACTGTTGATTTGAAAAGTGATGGCAAATTGAAGATTGAAGGAGGAGCTGTTTACTTTCCAGATATAATTCCTATTGATGAAGAGCAAGTCCAGGATTTTTTCATTAAATGCGATTTGTGTTTAAAAGATGATCCAGTTCTAAGAAATTATCAGCCAGCATCACAATACAGTAGGGTCGTGGACTATTTGAGACCTGTTAGTTTGTATAATCCCGGGAAAAGAATGGAATGGAAGATGAGAAAAAATTTTAAAGTTCCAGAAAAAGAAATATTAAAAGTTGCATAATATCAACGTTTTTAATGATGTTACCGAAACAAACTTCGGCAACATAAAGGAGTAAAACCATGGGTTGGCAAACGATACTACTACAATTATCACCATTGATTATTGATTTAGCAAAAATTGCTGAAAAAGCCTTTGAGCATAAACCAAAATCAGGGGAAGAGAAAAAACAATTTGTATCTCAAGCTGCAAAGGATATTCTTGCAGGAACAGGACAGGTTACAACAGGTGGGGCACATGAAACTTTTGAAGTCATTGATAAGGTTGCACCACCTTTGATTGACACTATTGCAGGATTCTTGTTTTCTAAGCATGAACAAAAATCCCCTGTTAATGAATTGCCTGTTGAACATATATATTATGAAAATGTGAACAATTAAAAAAGGAAGATTTATTATGGAAAAATTTATTGGAGTAAAAATTATTGAAGCTGAACCGCAGGATTGTCCAAAAGATACTCATTTTTCAAAAAAAGGTGATCCCGGATATAAAGTCCAATATGAAGATGGATATATTTCTTGGTCACCTAAAGATGTTTTTGAAAAAGCTTATCGCAAAACTGATAATATGACTTTTGGTTTAGCTATTGAAGCTATGAAGAAGGGTAAGAAAGTTGCTCGTAAAGGCTGGAATGGAAAAAATATGTGGCTGGTTTATATGTCAGGAATGACACTACCAGCTTTTAATGATCAGACTTCTGGCAAAAAAGTAAATGATAGGACAGCCAAATTAATTGGGGAAAATACTCCTCTGGAAACATTACCTTATATTGCAATGTGGACAGCAGATAAAAAATGGCTTCCTGGTTGGCTTGCATCTCAGACTGATATGCTTGCAGAAGATTGGTTTATTGTAGAGTAAAAAATGAAAATTTTATTTCTGAAAAAGAGATGAAAAATGCTTGAAACGATAAATGAAATGGAGAAATATATCAAGTGGGCGGACACTCTATTTGATTTAATTTTATCGGAAGTGCAAAAAAAATAGATTCACAAGTAAAATTATAGAAGAAAATATTTTAAGATGGAAACGACTAGTGAGAGAGCATGAATTTATCCATGAAAAGAAATAAAAATTGTTCCAATTGTGGACGATATAAAAAGAATTGCTTTTATCTAAATATAAAAAGATTGGCTGAAGAAAAACAGATATTTTGTCCTATGTGGACACCTGTTTTTTCTCAGCCTAATTTGAAAGAAAAAGTGATTGCAAAATTAATTAAGTACGGGTAATGGATTCTCTTCAAAATAAAATGTATAATATATTAGCATTATTTTCCCCCTTCTTTTGTGATTATTTTTACTTCCCCGTAAAAATCACCTTTAGAATGTTTACTTTTACCTTCAAAATGAAGAAGCAATTCTGAAAACACATCTGATATATTAAAAAAGATTGTTTCAGCTCCATAG
>CAZNFB010000364.1:0-2789 GCA_964572105.1 uncultured Desulfobacteraceae bacterium | reverse complement strand
TTATGCGGCTTTATAAGGATTCAACAGGTGGAAAAAGCAATTCAGACAAAAAAGAGTGCTAAAAATGTTATTATAAAGGTTTTAATTCTTGCAGTCTTTTTTATAATGGCCATTTATGCTATCCGCTTTACTCCTCTCAAAGTTTATCTTGCTGCCGGGGAACTTGGTTATTTCCTTAACAGGGCGGGGCACTGGGCTCCTGTCTTATATATATTGGTATATACATTTGGGGTATGTCTCTTTGTCCCTGGAACTTTGCTCTCCGCCCTTGGTGTTCTTTTTTTCGGGGCATATTGGGGCTTTTTATACGTATGGATCGGGGCAATGCTTGGAGCAAGTGCCACTTTTTTTATAGGCCGGATTTTAGGACGGGATTTTGCCGCTTCAGTGATCGGTGATAAGCTGAAAAAATATGACGACGCCATTGAACGTAATGGCTTTACCGCTGTTTTGTACCTGAGGCTTCTCTATTTTCCATTTACGCCTTTAAACTTCGGCATGGGACTCACTAAAATTAGATTCCGGGACTATTTCATGGGAACAGGCCTTGGCATTATGGCTGGGACATTTATTTTCACCTTTTTCATAGGTACGTTAAAAGAGGTGTGGGCATCAGGTAACTGGGGAGAATTGCTCTCCTTTAAGGCCTTTTTTCCCGTGGGTTTTTTTATCTTTTCTTTTTTCATTCCCACAATCATTAAAAAGATCAAAAAAGAAGATTCGCCTTCGTGAATCTGAATTAAGATGGAAGCTAACTATTCAAGGTGCCAGGAATTTATTCAAGCTGAGAAGGTTATGAAAAAACCACGATAAATTTATTCTTATTTCTCCATCAATTAAAAAGTGTTCTCCAGGATTTTGATACTTATGGCCGGAACCCTGTTCATTAACAAGCCACAGCTCGAATATCTCTATGACATCTATAATCACCGGAAATGGGTTCACCCTGACCCCCTTGAATTTCTTTACAATTATTCAGATTCAAGGGATATTGAGGTGGTGGGCCTTATAGCATCCTCTCTTGCCTATGGAAGGGTGGCTCAGATTTTGAAAAGTGTTTCAATTGTTCTTGAAAAGATGGGATCCTCTCCGTATGATTTTCTATTGTCGGTGGAGCCCTCATCCCTGATGCGTATTTATTCAGGTTTTAAGCATCGTTTTACCACAGGTGATGAACTTGCCAGGATGCTCATCGGCGCAAGGTCTGTGATTAAGCAGTACGGCTCTCTTTATAACTGCTTTTTTTCAGGTTTTAGCGATGGGGATGATACAATCTTAAATGGGCTTTCTTTTCTGGTAAATGAACTTGTAAAAAAGTATGATGGACAAAAAAATAGCCTTTTAGCTTTGCCCGGGAAAGGGAGCGCATGCAAGAGATGGAATCTTTATCTTCGCTGGATGGTAAGAAAAGACCGGGTGGACATGGGCGGCTGGGCAGGAATAAGCCCTTGCCTGCTCATTATCCCTTTAGATACCCATATGCATCGAATATGTCTCTCTCTGGGATTGACGGAACGTAAAAATGCAGGGATGGGAACTGCCCTGGAGATAACCAGGGCATTTAAGAAAATCGAACCTGAAGATCCGGTTCGCTATGATTTTGCCCTTACACGTTTGGGAATTAGAGACGATGCCGATCTTGAGGCCTTTCTTCACAGGTATTATACCGGCTCCCTATCTTAAATCAGCGACGCTGAATATTTACAAAAGGAGTTTATCAGATGTTTGTATTAGGTTTACAGGGTAGCCCACGAAAAAAAGGGAATACAAGCGCTCTTATTTCAACCTTTCTTGATCAGGCTGAAAAACTTGGAGCAGATACCAAATACCTTGATGTGCCCGGGAAAAAGATCTCTCCCTGCCTAGGGTGCGGTACATGTGAAAAAAAAGGATTTTGCCCTGTTAAGGATGATATGCAGGAAATTTATTTTCAGATTTGGCGGGCAGACATAATTGTAATGGGAACCCCTGTTTTTTTTTATGGGCCCACTGCCCAGTTAAAGGCCCTTATTGATAGATCCCAGGCGCTCTGGGCAAGGAGGTATCTGCACAAGCTCATGGATCCTCTTAGAAAATGGCGAAAAGGACTTGTTTTGTCCGCTGGGGCTACAAAAGGGGAGAATCTCTTTGAAGGTATCAGCCTTACAGCAAACTATTTTTTTGATGCACTCGGCGCTAATTTTGAGGGTGTGTTAGGGTACAGGGAGGTCGAGGGGGGAGGGGAGATAAATAATCATCCAACTGCCATTGATGATGTGAAAAAAAAGGCCGGGGTCATGGTTTCGGAGCTGATGAAAAGAAAACGTCTCCTCTTTATCTGCACTGAAAATGCCTGCCGCAGCCAGATGGCCAGCGCCTTTGCTCAACATATGGCGGGTGATATAATCGAAGCTGCGAGCGGGGGAAGTGCTCCTGTCGGGGAGGTCAATCCTGTTGTGGTGGAGGTTATGGCTGAAAAAGGTATTGATATGGCATACCGGCGGCCAAAATCGATCAAAAAAGCGGTAACCCGCTTCCGGCCGGACATGATCATATCCATGGGGTGTGGGGACGGGTGCCCTTTTTTGCCGGGGGTTTTGAATGAGGAGTGGGGCATGGAAGATCCTGCTGGAAAACCTGTTGAATTTGTCCGCAGGATTAGAGATGAAATTGAACAGAGAGTAAGGGAACTTATTTTTACTTGACGATTGCAAATTCTTTACATACTTCCGACACAACGGCTTTCAGTGTAAGCATAGGCCTTAATTTTTTTAATTGTGGAATCTCTTTGTCTTCTTTCCTGGATAATA
>CAZNFB010000363.1:0-2810 GCA_964572105.1 uncultured Desulfobacteraceae bacterium | reverse complement strand
CCTGCTCCGCTTGTGGAGACGATTTTTAATCATCTGGTTAAAATTTAAAACTGTCTGAATCAGAATTTTCAGAATTAAAGGATTAACAGGATTTGGCAAGGTAACAGAAACATAATACACTTTTTAAAATCGGGCATTTATCCAAAAAGCCGTAATCACACAAATACACCGATAAATTTTTGACATACTGATATTTTTTTGACAGTATCCTGCTCCGTCCCACCCCATCCCCTCTCACTCTCAGCGATTCCCATCCATTGGCACAGCAATTGCTTTGTAAAAATACAATATAAAATCACTTCCAAAAAACAATTAAATGTCTTTACCGCTTTTAAAATAATAATAAAAAATACTTGACACTTAAAAAAACTTACGAAAGAATGATTAACAGGTACTTTCATCCACCTTGGCCGTCTCTACTTAATAGTTGATTAAACTGCAGATGGAGGTAGTATTGAAATATCGTATTCTCTGTACAGCTCTTGCTCTGATATTAATTCAATCCCATGGTTTTGCCTTTACAAAAAAAATGACCCTGGAACAATGCCTTGAAACAGGCCTGGGAAAAAACCCTGCCCTTAAAGCGGCGGGGTTTGCTGTTTCTGCCGCGGGCCACGGGGTCAAGGCTGCAAGATCTGATTTTCTCCCCTCTGTTTCATCCGCATGGTCTAACAATCTCCTTATCAGCGAAAGCGCCCATGGCCCAACAGAAACCGATTATCTTGACCAGGAAATCCGCACGTTTAACATCAGCCTGATCCAGATTCTCTATGCTGGATCACGCATTTTAAATACCTATCAAAAAGCAAAAATCGAAAAACAGGTGGCCCAGACTGAAATGGCCCTGGAAAAGCTGGAACTTGTCTATAATATTGAAACCACATTCTACAAATTAATGAAGGCCAGAGAGGATGTCGCCGCAGCCGCCGAATCCGTTGACCGGTTAACCCAAAGCGTAAAAGCTGCCAGGGCTTTTTTAAAAAAAGAACTGGCCCCTTATGTGGATGTGCTCCAGGCACAGGTTGACCTGGCCGATGCAAAGAATCAGTTAAGTATTGCAAAAAATAATTTAAACCGTGAACGTGCAGCTCTTTTTTCTTTAATGGATCAGCCCCTGGACCCGGATACAGAGTTTTCAGATCACAAATATCATATCCTTAAAAAAAAACCATCCTACGAAACAAGCAGAGAATATGCCTTAAAAAACAGGCCGGATATTAAAACCCTTAAATTTCAGCTTGCCATTGCAAAAAAAGAAGCCGAAATTACCATGGGCAGATACCTCCCCATGGTAAAAATCAATGCCGGATATTATGATCAGGACAGGGACTACGACGAAGACGGAACTTCATTATTTTCCGGCCCCTACAACAGGGACCAGAGAAACCGCTACTGGTCAGCCGGATTGTACGCCACCTGGGATATCTTTGACGGCGGCCGCGCATGGCATATAAAGAAAAAATACACAGCCGAAGAAAAAAAAATTAATGCTTTAATAAAAAATGCGGAAAATATAATTTCCACAGGGATTAGAAAAGCCCTTTATTCAATGGAAGAAGCCCGGGAGCAGATTTCAGGCTCAGCCGGGGCATTAGCCGCTGCCAAAGAATATTATCAAAGGGAGGAAAGACGCCTTCAAGCGGGGATATCCACCATCACGTCCCTGTTAGACGCCCAGGACAGACTGAATCGGGCGCGGGGGAACAAAACCCGGGCAATTCTTGATTATCAGCTGGCAAAATCCGAATTGAAATTAATGACTGGAAAAAATTTTCCAATATAACTAAAAAATAATAGCAACATAGCTTGACATTGAATTTTTCATTATATATATGGGGGAATAGCGTTAAACAAATCATTGCTGGATACTCTATTATTGTAAATAACTATAAAAATTTAATTCTATAATTTTCTGTTCCAGTAAAAATAAAATTTATACAATTTCTAATGCAATTTTTTCTCCGCTATACAGCGGAAGGCGCCAAAAACAAATAAGCTTTCACAACATACATCTCTTCTACTCTGGCTTTTGACTCCTGGCTTTTGACTCCTCCTGGCCCCTGAGCGTTTAAACAATATATGATTTTAACTTATAACTTATGATAGTAGTTATCAACATGTTTAACCGGTTGTCATCTGTGGCTCCCTGCCGCTTAATTTTAATTAATTAATCATTAACTTTGCGTATTTTTATTTATACAAAAAATACGCCCTTAAATAGTTATCAATAGGCTTTTGCCAACATTTTTAATGATATTTTTAATTAATTGATTGATTAAAAAGGAGAAAAAAATGGCTTTACAAGGATTTAACGAAAGTTACTATCTTGGTGTTAAACTTGCTGCTTTGCAGGCTAACGCAGCAACAACAGCAGAATACACAGGGCAGGACACAGCTTATTTGTCTACTCAGCTTCTAGGGTATGGCTTCACTGCTGAAGCTCATTACATGCAGCATGGATATACAGAAGATCTTGCGCCAAATCAGTATTTTAATGCCGCAGAATACAAACTTGCCAAGGCAACTGCACTATATGCTGCCGATTCCGTAACATATTCAGATGTTACAGCCGCACAAACTGCCTTTGAAGCAGCATGGACAGGGGATGCCTACAACCATTATCTGCAACATGGCTCTCCTGAAGGGCTTAATCCTTCAAACGCTTTTGATGAATCCAGTTATCTTGACCTGAAACTTGCCGCACTGCAAACTGCTGACCCAACTACATATACCTCATGGACATCATCTGATGTTTTGTCTGCTTTTACTGATGCAGGCTTGACAGTTTTGGGACATTATGAGCAATTTGG
>CAZNFB010000362.1:0-2816 GCA_964572105.1 uncultured Desulfobacteraceae bacterium | reverse complement strand
CAAAAACAATTAAACTCCCCTCACGCAAGATTCTAACCGGACACTGCTGATTTTTATACATGTATTTTGAGATTTTTAAAAAAATCTCCATAATTGACTAAAAAAATATAATCATAAGGGTGCCTTGAAAAATTAAAATTTTCGTCTGAGGACATGGGCGCGAAAATTAAAAAACGCAGCATACAGCAGCATACATAAGTATATGAGCATTTTTTATTTTCACAGCAACACCGTAATTTGACAAAAAGGTAATTTTTCAAGATGCCATAAAAGGAGTTGTGGATCGCATGGCACAATTATTAAATGATCGCAGGGATGTACAGTTTGTTCTTTATGAACAGCTTGATATAGAATCATTAACAAAGGATCCCAAATATGCGGATCTGAACAGAAAAACATTTGATCTGGTTATTTCAGAGGCAAGAACACTTGCCACAAAAGAACTTCTTCCCGTATCTGCCGAAGGTGACAAAGAGGGGTGCAGTTTCGAAAATGGAGAAGTAAAAGTTCCTGAATCTTTTCACCGTGTTTATCAGTTGATTATGGAGGGAGAATGGATAGCCCTGTCTGATGATATTGATGTGGGCGGCCAGGGTATGCCCCAGGTCGTTAAAATGGTTGTTGATGAATTGTTCCAGGGGGCAAATACCTGCCTTGCTGTGGGGCTGGGGCTTACCCATGGCGCAGGAAAACTTGTTGAAATTTATGGTACCGAAGAACAGAAAAAGCTTTATCTTAAAAAAATATATTCAGGTGAATGGTCAGGAACCATGGCATTAACAGAGCCTGAAGCGGGATCAGAGGTGGGAGAACTTACAACCTCTGCAAAAAAGAACCCTGATGGAACCTATTCAATTACCGGAAACAAGATATTTATAACTCAGGCCGAAAATAATCTTACAGAAAACATAATTAATCCTGTCCTTGCAAGGGTTGAAGGGGCCTCAAAGGGAAGCAGAGGAATTTCCCTTTTTCTTGTTCCCAAATATTTGGTTAATGACGACGGATCCATTGGTGAGAGAAATGATATTGAGTGCACAGGGATTGAAGAAAAAATAGGAATTCACGGAAGCCCCACCTGCAGTATGGCGATGGGGGGAAAAGGTAAATGCATAGGGACAATACTTGGCAAGGAGAACGACGGCCTTAAAAATATGTTTCACATGATGAATGAAGCCCGGCTCTTTGTTGCAATGCAGGGTTTAGGGCTTTCCAGCACTGCATACCTTTATGCTTTAAATTATGCTCGTGAAAGATTGCAGGGGAGACATATTACCAAACTACGTGATCCTAATGCGCCCCAGGTGCCGATTATTGAACATCCGGACATCAGGCGTATGCTGATGATGATGAAGGCCAGCGTGGAAGGGTTGAGAAGCCTGAATTATTATGTGGGATTATGCATGGACAAAGTAGAGCTGGAAACAACAGCTAAGGAAGAAAAAAAGCGTTTAAATGGTTTAATAGCCCTGATGATTCCAATCTGCAAGGCTCATACAACAGAACGTGGTTTTGAGTTATGCAATTTGGCTATTCAAATTTACGGCGGGGCTGGCGCATGTCGGGAATATCCTGTGGAACAGCTTTTGCGGGACATTAAAATTGCCACCATATATGAAGGGACAACCGGTATCCAGGCTATGGACCTTTTGGGGAGAAAGCTTGGCATGAATAATGGTCAGCTTTTTAAAGATTTTCTGGATGAAGTGGGTAAGATTATCTCCGCAGCAAAAGAACAGCCACAAATAAAAGAGCTGGCTGACAAGTTTGAAGCAGCAACGGATAAATTAAAAGTAACAGCATCTAATATAGGAAAAGCAGCAGGAACCGGTCAGACAGAGGAGGCCTTTGCCCAGGCCTATCCTTTCCTTGAGGTATTCGGTGATATGTCCATTGCCTGGATGCTTCTTTGGAGAGCTTCTGTTGCAACGACCAAGCTTGCTAAAATTGTTGGGGATGCCGATGAAAAAAAGATAGCGGATAAGATTGCGAAAAATAAAGATGCTGCTTTTTATGATGGTCAGATCCAGACTGCACAATACTTTATCAACTCGGTTATTCCAAAAACCATGGGGCTAATGGATGCTATTAATAATCTTGATGGCGCTGTTGTAAAAATATCAGATGCGGGGTTTGGGGGAAAATAATCGATATTTTTTATTTTTAGATCTATCTATTAATAGTTTAAAGATCCTGGTTTTCAAAGAAAAATCTGAAAACCGGGATCTTGAATCCATGGCAATTATGTTGTCAGATGCTGTAATAAAGTATTGCGGCTTATCCTTAGTATTTCAACTTCGTAGTGTAGCTCCATCCCTGCCCATGGGTGATTTCCGTCAAGGAAAACCCACTTGTCTAAAAAACCTGTTACTGTAAATGATGTTCTATCCCCTTTTGCAGAGCCTCTCCAGAGAGTTGACCCCACCTTGATATTCCCATCTGGAAGTTCGTCTATGGATATTTTTATTATTAAATTTTTGTCTTTTTTGCCATACCCATCGCCAGGGGGAATAATAAAGGAAGCTTTTTCTCCATGGTTCATACCCATTATTCGCGCTTCAATTGATGGCAAAAAAAGACCTATTCCCACCATAAATTGTAGAGGGGTTGAATTGTATGTTGTTTCAAGGAGTTTTTTTTCATTGTCCCGTATGGAGTAGTGCATAGTTACAATGGAGTTTTGTTTTATTCCCATGGGTAACACCTCCGCTAAATGATATTATATTATTATTTGTTATAGACTTGATTTATTATTAATTCAAGCTTATATTAATAACCATAGGGTTTTGTAAATTAACAAGTGTTTAAGATCAAAG
>CAZNFB010000361.1:0-2823 GCA_964572105.1 uncultured Desulfobacteraceae bacterium | reverse complement strand
TGGAAGCCGTTGTGTCGGAAGTATGTAAAGAATTTGCAATAGACAAAGAAGCTGTAATAAAAAAGGGAATGAAAAGAAATAAAGCAAGGGATATGGCTATCTATCTCTCCAGAAATCACAGCGGCATTACATGTAAAGAGCTTGGTATGTATTTTGGCAATGTGTCCGGTACGACAATAACAATGGCCTATAATCGTGTTGAAAAGGAAATAACGCAAAATAAGCGAGTTAAGGGCAAGCTGAATAAAATAAAAAAGCGAATATTGTTTAAGATGTGACCCCTTTTCTTAAATGAATTTTAAAACCTTGAGATCTTGTGCTATTATAAAGTTTGTTGATAAGCTTTTATTCTCTTTATCGGTTTTTATTACGATATTTTATTTAGGAGGTCCTGTGTCCGCGAGAGAAGAAAAAACAAGAGAAGCTTTAAATCATTTGGTTAATGAAAAGAGTCCCTATCTTCTGCAGCATGTTAAAAATCCGGTGGACTGGTATCCCTGGGGCGAAGCAGCCTTTCAAAAAGCAAAAAAGGAGAATAAGCCTGTTTTTCTTTCAATCGGCTATGCCACCTGTCACTGGTGTCATGTTATGGCCCATGAGTCTTTTGAAGACAAAGAGGTTGCTGGTTTTTTGAATAAATATTATGTCGCTGTCAAGGTAGACCGTGAAGAGCGCCCCGATGTGGACAAGATATATATGTCTGTATGCCAGTCCATGACGGGGCGTGGTGGATGGCCGTTGACTGTCTTGATGACACCCGATGGGAAACCTTTTTTTGCCGGCACCTATTTCCCAAAATCCAGCCGCATGGGGATGCCGGGTCTCATGGATATTTTGAAGCAGATTGCCGATATGTGGGAAAACAACAGGCAAAAAATATTGAGCGCGGGCGATGAAATCACAAATACAATTCAGCCGCGGCAGGAGTTGAATCCTCCTGTTAATACGGTAAATACAGAAACACTAAGAAAGGGTTATGGGCAGTTTGAAAAGAGCTTCGATGCAAAATGGGGCGGTTTCGGGGCTGCACCCAAGTTTCCCACACCCCACCACCTCACCTTTCTTTTGAGATGGCACAAGCGGAGTGCTGAGCCCCTTGCTTTAAAAATGGTAAAAAAAACTCTTACGGCCATGAGAAGGGGAGGTGTTTTTGACCAGATCGGTTTTGGTTTTCATCGTTATTCCGTTGATGCAAAATGGCTGGTTCCCCACTTTGAAAAAATGCTCTATGATCAGGCATTACTTGCAATAGCGTATATTGAAGCATATCAGGCAACAAAAGAAAAAAAATTTGCTGTTACAGCACAAGAAATTTTCACCTATGTACTCCGTGACATGACAGACCCCAATGGAGGATTTTATTCGGCAGAAGACGCGGATAGTGAGGGTAGGGAAGGGGCGTTTTATGTTTGGAAACGAAAAGAGATTATGGATCATTTGGGAGAAAAAGAGGGGGATCTTTTTTGTCGTTTTTACGGCATCAGCGATAAGGGCAACTTTGAAGAGGGCTTTAGTATCCCGTGTATCTCCCTTTCCCTGGAGGACTTTGCCAAACAAGAGGGGATGGAGCCTGGGAAACTTGAAAAAGACCTAATGAATTTCCGCAGACGGCTCTTTGTTTTTCGTGGGAAACGGATACATCCCCTTAAAGATGATAAAATCCTGACAGCCTGGAATGGGCTCATGATTGCTGCTTTATCAAAGGGATACCAGGCCATGGGGGATAAGAGATATGCTGATGCAGCCGTGGCTGCAGCCGATTTTATTCTGGCAAAACTTCGGGGGAGAGATGGCCGTTTATTCCGCCGTTTTCGTCATGGTGATGTTGCCTATCCAGGTTATCTTGATGACTATGCATTTTTGGTATGGGGGCTCATTGAATTATATGAGGCTACTTTTGAAGTTCATTATCTCAAAGAGGCTGTTGCCTTGAATAAAGCAATGATAGATATCTTCTGGGACAAAAAAGGCGGAGGACTTTATTTCACAGGGAAAGGAAATGAAACTTTAATAACAGTTAGTAAAGATGCCTATGATGGGGCTTTGCCTTCGGGCAATTCAGTGGCGGCCCTGAATTTTTTGCGTCTGGGCCGCATGACCGGAAATGTTGATTTGGAACAAAGGGGGGAGCAGCTGATTCGGTCTTTTTCCAGGTATGTAAAAGAATCTCCCATGGGATATACCCATCTGCTGGCTGCTGTTGATTTTATTGCCGGTCCAGCGCAGGAGATCGTCATTGCAGGGAATCCTGATCACAAGAACACTCAAGCCATGATAAGAGCCGTTCAGGAAAAGTTTCTGCCCAATAAAGTAGTGCTGCTTTATAATGATGGCCCGGAAGGCAAAAGCCTTGAGGCTTTATCCCCTTTTGTCCAGGGGATGGGACCTGTAAATCAGGAACCAGCCGCCTATGTCTGCAAACAGTATACCTGCCGATTTCCTGTAACGGAAGTGGACAGCTTAATTTCATTACTAGATTGATTTTTCGCCTTGAACTTGAAAAAAATTTTATTACGTAAAAGCCTGTCGGCTCCCGGGCTTAAATGGAACTGAAAAAAACGGCAAGACCGTCTGAAAAAAAAGCTATTGTTATAGCAGGGGAATACAAAACAATGAACAAAGAAATCAAAGAATTAAGTTTGGATAAGTCTGTTGATACCTGCCAGGTTTGTGAATACGGGGATGGATTTCATACTTCATTTAAAGTTAATGACGGCGTCATAAACATCATCCTCATCTGTCCCAATTGCCATACCCGATTTGATCCCCACTGGGAGATCAAAAATATAGATGGTGTTAAATAAAAGTAATTATTCACAGTAG
>CAZNFB010000360.1:0-2830 GCA_964572105.1 uncultured Desulfobacteraceae bacterium | reverse complement strand
GGTCTGAAAAACCAGTTATTTACGTATTGTAATTTGGTAATTTCGGGGGGCACCTTACTTAATTCTTACCATAAGAAAAATATATTTTAAAATCAATACTTGATATCAAGAATCAACTAAAGTGTCATATAAAATCGGACAAAACTGCGATTATAAAAACAATCGTTATGCCTTACCTGTTACAGCTGTTCTCCCCCATACCGTTTCAATCAGACAAAATGATCGTTATGATATGACAAAATAACAATTATAATTAGCAGAACGTATTTTTACAAGACCTGTTGGTTTTTATCAAAAGATTCAGGGTAAAATAAGGGCTCATCGCGGATTACTGGGATAATTAATCTGGATTTTTCAGGATATCTCTTTGTCAGGTTATTACGCAAATATAGTTACCCGATATTTACCTCAGATTGGGAATATGACCTCTTTTGCAGAGCTGTTTGCAAGAATAGGGGGAATTGAAAATTTTTTGTTATTCGTGACAAGCCTAAATAATAAGTAACTAATCAGTTGTTTGGTAGATTCTTTCAGGTGTAATCAGGATCTTTTAAACGACTGAATATTCACCAAATAATAACATAATATTTTATATATTTAGAATTTTTTTAATACTTTTTGAAAATTTTTTTGCCCTGGCATGCTTATTGATAGCGTCATGATTGGAGCTACGTGAAATATGGCCTATAAAGTGATGGCTCGAATATTGTGCTAAAGTTTTTTTATAAATAAAGATCAATTTTATATAAAAGGGGGCTGCAATGGAAAACAATCAAAGGCAAACAGAAATGCAGGAAAATCTTGATAAAAGAGAATACTGGTGGTGGGCTGAAAAGGCCAGATCTTCAAGGCTGGATTATCTTAGAAAGTCAGTCTGGTCAAAAGCTACAAAAGGGGCTGCATACCTTCCTGGAATTAAAGTATGTGAATACGGGCCGATACTTTATGCCAAGGCTTTTAAGACTGATCTTGCCAGGGTAGAACCTTATATGCTGACCTGGAGCAGGGCTCTTGCTACTGTCAACGATGAGATACCGGTATTTATAGTCGATAACTCCAGAATAGTAGGTTATTGTGGATCTGCACCACATAAGCTTTTTTGGGTTTCCAATGGTTCGTATTCCCTAAATGAAGATTTTTATAATGATAAGGATGATCTGATCGATACTGATAAACGTGATGAAGTCCTGGAATCTCTTAATGTAATGAAGCCCTATACTCAACAGACATATACAGAAAGGATTTTAAGCAAGCGCCAGGTAATCATGGCCAGAACATCACAAACCTTTACAGGTGGGCCACACCTCGAAAATCAGGCATATTGCACATCTCAGTTTACGTATTATGAAAAAGGATATAATGCAATTCTTGAAGAAATAAATCAGTCTTTAAAAAAAGCGGATGATGTTTTATACAAGGTTGGAGCAAAGCCTGAATTTAAGGACGAAGAGTATTATCTGCAAAGAATTGATAACTGGAAATCGATGAAAATAACGCTTGAATCTGAGATGCGCTACGCCAAACGTCTTTCCAGACTTGCAAAAATTATTGCAGAAAATTTTGAAACAGACCCTCAGAGAAAACAGGAACTTATTGATATTTCCGCACGGTGTGAACATGTCCCTGCAAATAAACCGCGAAATTTTCCAGAAGCACTCCAGTTTGAACAAATTCAGACCATGTGCCGTAAAAGAGAAAAACCTGATGGAGCATGGCCTTCTCATCCTGACTGGTGGTTTCAAAAATGGTACGAGACTGATGTCTTAAAAGAGAAAACCCTTACAAGGGAAGATGCTATAGATTATGTAGGGGAATATCTTATACGGGCTTTTGAATACGGGAATTGCAGAGATCGTCAATACAGGGAGCTTATGACAGGCGATCCAGGACCCTATGTATGGACTCTGGGTGGAATGGCTCCTGACGGCACTTTGAATTATAACGACTTAACAAATGTTTTTCTTGAGGCGGCAAGGCTTGTTCGTGTTGTATCACCGACTTTTGCATTAAGATATAATAAAGATATGCCTAATGACGTTTTGAAAAATGCGTTCGAATGTATTCGGCATGGGCTGGGATATCCTAATATAAGAAATGATCAGATTCTTATAAAGGCTAATATGTTTTGGAGCGGTACGCCGGAAGAGGAAGCCAGAACCTGGACTGCCCAGGCCTGTATTGTGCCTTGCCCGGAAACTAAAAAAGGATGCATGCCGGCGAGATATTCTTCAAGTTCTACATTGGGTTCTAAGTCTGTGGAGTTAGCTATCTGGAATGGATTTAATCCAGTATTCAATATGCAGGTAGGTGCTAAAACAGGCGAAATAACAAAAATGACTTTTGATGAGTTTGTAGATGCAGTTGTTGAACAATATAAAATTATGCACTGGGAAGCCGTAAAAATAAGGAGTATTGGCCATCACATCGAAGAATCCATGGGCAGACCCCATCTTTCGGCAACATATCAAGAATGTGTTGAAGAGGGGTTAAATTGTTTCCAAAGACGTGAGTATGGTAACAACTGGCTTACTACGTTTATATGGATGGATGGTATGGATGCGGTTGTAGCAATCAAAAAGCTTATCTATAATGATAAAAAGTATACAATGGAACAACTCCTCGAAATGCTAAAGGCCAATTGGGAAGGCTACGAAAAAGAACGGATTGATTTTGTAAATGCTCCTAAGTGGGGCAATGATGATCCATACGCAGATGATATTATTGTAAAAATACATGAAAGAATACGCGATGAAGTTTGTCTTCCATGTCAGGATTGGGGCACCTCTTCCAAGGGGGTTCCAATGGTGCCACAAAACATTGCAGCTTATAC
>CAZNFB010000359.1:0-2831 GCA_964572105.1 uncultured Desulfobacteraceae bacterium | reverse complement strand
TTTTTATTTTAAAAACGGAATAATTTCCCCAAAAGGTTGATCCCTGCTCCATTTACCGGTTTATTAATTCGTTTTATTTTTTTTATCGTAACTTTTAAGTAACAAACTAAGCGGGTGGGGTTCTAACTAATTGTAATCTAAAAGATTTTGCTTGTTTTTTGATATACAACAATTTCCGGTTGAAAGACGGAATCATCGCCAAAAAATATAAAATCTATCATGTCGCAGTGGATTGCAACCATGTTATTTTGAAACAGGGGCAAGTCCCCTTGTTTATTAGCTGTTCAGCTGTTAGCCTTAGCAAAAATTGTCCTTTATCTAGGGCAGAGGCTTTCCGTCGTGGGTTAGGCTCAGTCGGCCGTTCTCCAAAAATTGTAGAGCAATAATGCTGTAATGATGATTGCCCGAAAACAGGTAGCTGTATCGTTCAACAACGGCATTGGCTTTTGCTTTTGTTGCTGCTGCGGCATATTCTTGCTGGAATGAGGCGGACTTTTGTCTCTCGACAAAGTGTGAGGTGAGAGCGTTAACAATACTTAGTTCTCTTGACATTGCTGGGTTGTTCGCAAGTGCCTGTTTGAATTCCGACGCATAAGCGTAATCTGAGGGCAGTTGAATCTGCCCTTCGTTGTCGTAGGTGATGCTCGAAGGAGCGGTGGGAATGTTGTTCTGGGCCAGGAACTGTGGGAAGGTCGTCGAGATATGGTTGGTCAGTACGTCAATATTATTTTTGCTTGGAAGCAGCAACGGGGGAAGCGTCTGAAATAAAAACTCCTCTCTGTTCGCACTAGCGTCTGGCAAAAAGTAAGCATCTATGTTCAAATTTTTGGAGCCTTGATCGGTGTCGAAGATGGCTGTTGTGCTGGCTCCTGACGCTACGGGAGAATTGGATTGGTCAGCAGGATAGTTTTGTGCTGTTTGGGAGATGGCGACTGTGTAGGCAACATTTGCTCCCGATGCTGAAAGATTTGCCGTGACGTTGGCGGGGGTTTGGTTTTGACGCAAGGAAATATTCAAATGCGAATAGGCGGTATAGGCTCTGGCTGATTGGAGTTTCACTGGACACCTCTTAAACGGAGTTAGTTAATCAGATGCATAAGTTATGCATACTGACGCAAACCCCATGCCAGTAACATTAAAGATGGCCAACAAAACGCTGCGCCAGACCGCAAGAAGCTCAGCTTTCCCAGAGGCTCTTGGCGCGGCTGGTGAGATTGCCGTTAGCCCCTTAAATAGAGAACCTTTATTAATCCTCAAAAGAGTGTTGACAATTATTTATATTTAGACTAGTCTGACTATATATTTATAATAAGGAGGGATTATGAAAGCAATTTGGAAATTACAAGATGCCAAAGCACAATTCAGTAGGGTTGTAGAGGATGCGTTAAAAATAGGTCCTCAGTATGTGACACGCCGAGGAGCAAAGGCAGTTGTTGTCCTTTCAGTTATGGATTATGAGGATTTAGTTTCTAATAAACCAAGTTTCAAAGAGTTTTTATTAAACTGTCCCAAAATGGATGAAGATTTTGAAATCGAAAGACGACAAGATTACCCAAGGAGTATCGATTTGTGAATTATTTACTTGATACTTGTGTAATATCAGAAATTGTTAAACATGCTCCCAGTTCAAGGGTAATTATGTGGATAAATAATATCCCATCAGAACGATTATTTTTATGTTCCCTCACCATCGGTGAAATCCGAAAAGGATTGACCAAACTCCCTGAATCTAAAAAGAAAGAAAGATTGACGGATTGGCTTAATACCCTATTAGAGAATTACCAAGATCGTATTCATTCTATTGATATTACTGTTGCGGAGAATTGGGGCGAAATGCAAGGAAAAGCTGAAAAAGAAGGGGTGCCCATGTCTTCAATAGACAGCCTTATTGCTGCTACAGCCTATACTCATAATCTCATCTTAGTGACAAGAAATGAAAAGGACTTTCAAGCAAGTAAATTGTCCATTATAAATCCTTGGAATGATGAGGAAAATGACTGAGATTGAGCTGACCAGGGGCTTGAGATGGACTGGGCAAAGCCATGCCGCTTTTGAAAGGCAGTATTTGTTCGGTAGTTTGTATCTTTATCATAGTATTTCGGTTATCGTTGCCCAGCCACTCAGCTTTACGTTCTCGGCGGCTTCGCCGCCGAGAATCGCGGAGTTGACTTCGTCAAGTTCCGCCTCTTTACAGGCCAATTCTATCCTGACGCCCATGCTTTTATTTATATTTAGAGTATGGAAATTAGGATTTACCTGAACAATATTATCTGCTTTTTTTAAAAGTGCTAATAACTGTATTTTTGTTAATTTTGAGAACCCTGGCAGTATCACGAATACCACTACCATTTATGGTCATTTCCACAACTTATTCCTTGATGCCCTGCTCATATGCTCTGTAGCGATATTTCAGCATGAACGTTTTAGTTGCACAATCTATATTTTGACAACGGTAACGTTAAAGTACCAAGGGAATTCCATCCAGATTTCATAATTTTGTCACTGCCACAATTTGAGCAGATAATTTTTTGAGAACATGTCATGTAAATGATATATTCATAATATAAATATTTATTCAACAAATTACATGTTTAACCCATTACCCCCTGATGGATTCTTTCTTAACGCTCTCTAATACGTTCAAACAATTTCAATTGTTTTAATCAGGTCATACCTGAAGCATGCTTAAAATCAGCGACGCTGAATAGTTGCGTTCACTTTTACAAATGCGGGGTTATATTATCTCCATACCTCTAAGGGCTCGCTCAACAATAACTTTACATTTTAAGCGCCGATGCATCCCGCCTGGCTGCGTTCCGAAAGCGCAGAAG
>CAZNFB010000358.1:0-2840 GCA_964572105.1 uncultured Desulfobacteraceae bacterium | reverse complement strand
CACAGGGTGTAAAATAGGGGTAGGCACACAGGCCTACCCCTACGTGTAAATTCCCCAGGTGTTATAAAGATTGTATGGTTCGGGCAATAATTGTATCCTGAGATTTCTTGTTTAATTCAACAAAATGGGCGCTGTACCCCGCCACCCTGACAAGGAGCTCAGGATATTCTTCAGGCTCTATCTGGGCTGCAAGTAATGTTTCATTATCAATCATGTTAAACTGAACATGATTGATTCCCAAATCTGACCAGGATTGTATATAATTTTTCCAGAGTTCAAAGCCCTTGTCACCGGCAAACTGATTGGGATTAAGCCTCTGATTAAGCAGGTTGGATCTGAAATCTTTTACATGATCAAACTTGGATACAGACCTTAAGACTGCTGTGGGACCTTTTTTATCAAGCCCCGCACCTGGCGAGCAGCCTCCGTCATACATGGTATCGCCAAAACTCCGTCCATTTGGAAGTGCTCCAACCTTATTGGAAGATACAACATAGGCTGCCACATTTTCCGGAAGAATAGGCCAGGGATTTCCCCCGGGATTCTTGCACCGCCATGAAATTTCAGCGATATCCTTCATCCCTCTGGTGTATATATGATCGACATAATCGTCATCATTTCCCCACTTGGGCGCTTTGACAAAGTTAACCCTCATCTCTTCAAATCCTACCCAGTTGGATTTAATAGCTTCAAGCAATTGTTCCATGGTATATTTTTTTTCATCGTAAACCAGTTTTTTTAATCCAGCCAGGGCATCTCCAAATTCACTGAATCCAAAATGGGTAAACCAAAGACTCGCTTTTTCCTTGGCATACAGATCTGCATCCTGTCCGCTTTCAACACATCTTTCAAAAAGAGCAGATATCAAGGGTCTGGGGTGCTGTGTTCCGACTACCCAGCGTATAATATTATCTATCCTGCACCCCATGTACATAATATACTCATGCTGTTTTAACCACGCCTGATAAAATTCTTCATAGGTTTTAAAGTTTAAAGGGTCTCCGGTTTTAATACCCATCCTCATTTTACTCACAGGGTCCATTCCATTAAAAAAAGCCAGTTCCAAAGACTTTACACCAGCACTGGTTATGGGGCCGGGATACCTGTAATGGGGCGCCCCCATTTTAGTATTGGGAGCCGGTGCCATGCATGCCTGATGCATCCACCGTCTTGCATCCTTAAGATCAAACCCGAACCAGTGCCGTAAAGATTCGATGCATACTGAGTCGTTTCGAATGGATGGATATCCCAAACCATGTTTTATACATTCAAAGACCTGTTTGAGAGTTTCAGGTCTTACATCGGGATGGTACCTGAATCCTATGCTGGGATCACATGTTCTAACAAGACGTGCAGCCTCAAGGTAACAATCTGTCAGATCATTACACGCATCATTTCCTTCCTCATCAACACCTCCCAATGTCCAGACATAGACTATCCCTCCCTGGGAGCTCTCCCTTGCAAGCCTGAATATAATACCTGTGGTTTCATAGCACCTCATGCGGAGTTCGGAACAATATTCCACAGCTTCTTCCCTGGTCATATTTTTTTCATCAATAACATCTTTTTTGTAATACTCCCACTGGTGGTAATCAAAACGGCAGGGCCATGCACCAGTGGCTCCCCTTTCAAACCTGTAAGCAAGGTTTGTAAAATGGTCAAACTGAACCACTTCCCAGAAATGTTCCGGAGGCCTGGCAGGTACTTTTTCGCAGGTTTCAGAAATCCTTAACAGCTCTTCTTTTCTTTTGGGATCGGCTGTAAAATTTTCGGCAATTATCCTGGCCAGCCTTGAATATCTTTTTGCCCATTTTATAACAGCCATAAGGGAGGTTTTCATCGCTTTCCACTGATCGATTTTGGGCAATAGCTCAAATGCTTCTGCTCCGTCGGGAGCTCCCTCGTGGAGTTTTTTTAAAGCTGCTTCCAGATTTTCATCAATCTGACCGACAATCCCCTCCAAGCCATATTTATACATCCAGTCCGGCTGCAGTGTAACATAATCAAAATTGGATAATGCCCGGTTTCCCCACAGGGTAAACCCCATGGCACTGACCATTCTTTCTTTATTGGTAAGGTATTTTTCAGCTTTTGCCAAAAGAGTTCTCGGTTTCCAGTAATCCAATGCCTCTTTTAACCAGGGCCTGTCTTTTTCATCAATATACCCTGCCCTGTCATTAAAAATATCCTCATTTCCCATGTACGATGCCCATGGAATCCATTGTATCTTGTGTGGAGCCGAGCCGTTGTATCCGACTATTCTCGATTGATCAATAATAAAAATGGGTGTATCAGCAAAAACAGAATCAAGAGCAGCTGCCTTGGTCAGGACCCACGGTTCCATGGGATCCGCCTCTTTAAAAACCTTGGTGGTGAGATAAATAAGATCGGTATCCGCCTTGATTCCAGGGAGATATGATGACCCCTTGGTGGCTTTCGACCAAATAGCTTTTCGCAGGTAGTCGATCCTTGGAGATCTTATTTTTTCTGCCCATTTCCAATATTCTCTTTTTTCAATAAGTTCCTGTATTCCTTTTTCTGATACTGAAGCCATTTCTCCTCCTTAAGTATTTTGGATCTAATATTTTAATTTAAATCAAACTTCTTAACTGGAAAAATTTTATTTATAGACTTTTTTTGAGCTAAAAACCTATTTCCCACACTAAACAAAAATATTTTATTTTGTCAACAGGTATACAAGACACCCTGAACTTCCATTACTTAGGAACGAAAATTTTATAAAAATTATTCAATAATTTGTCTGTAATATCTTAAAAATTGTCGATTTTTTCATAAATTAATCACTTGACTCACACATTTGAACATTATATTACGTTTAA
>CAZNFB010000357.1:0-2846 GCA_964572105.1 uncultured Desulfobacteraceae bacterium | reverse complement strand
CTGCGCTATTTCTGCTCAACTTATTTCATCTCCGTTCCTTAGCACCAAAAAATTACAAAAATTGATTCAACATATTAAAATCATAAATTCACTTTTTGCTCAGATTTATCCTTTAAATATATCCAGGTTCCTCAATGATTACCATTAACAATCTTACCATTCAATATGGTACAAAACAATTATTCAATAATATTTCATGCAGGGTAAACAACCAGGACAGAATTGGCCTGGCCGGTGTAAACGGAACCGGTAAATCGACTCTTTTAAAAATACTATCAGGAATAAAAAATTCAGACAAAGGGTGTATTATAAAGTCAAAAGGGGCTACCTGTGGTTATCTCCCCCAGGAAATAACAAGCTTGAATTCCGGCAAGACTTTATACGAAGAGGCTGAGTCTGTTTTTGCCGATCTTTTGAATAAACAAAAAGAATTGGATAAAATTAATATTCAACTGGCTGATCCGTTAATTGGTGCGGAAAATACAAAAAAACTTCTTCAGCGTCAGGGTAAATTACAGCATGAACTGGATTATTCAGCTTTTTTCAATATCAGATCATCCATTGAAAAAATTCTTGCTGGAATAGGTTTTAAACAGTCAGACCTTAACCGGAACTGCAATTCCTTAAGCGGCGGCTGGCTTATGCGCTTAACCCTTGCAAAGCAACTCCTTGCCTCACCATCTTTTTTATTTCTTGATGAACCAACCAACCATCTTGATATCGAGTCTTTAACCTGGCTTGAAGATTTTCTCATCTCCTACCAGGGGGCAATTATCATTGTTTCCCACGACAGAACGTTTCTGGATAATATGACAAATATCACATGGGAGCTGAGTCTTGGCAGGCTCTCTGTTTATAAGGGAAACTATTCAAAATATCTGGTTGAAAAAGAACAGCGGCTTAAGATTCAACGGGCTGCCTACACCAACCAGCAGGCGATGATAGAGCAGACCAAACGTTTTGTCGATCGTTTTCGGGCAAAATCCACAAAAGCCAAACAGGTTCAAAGCCGGATCAAACAACTTGAAAAAATCGAACTGATTCAACTGGAAGATACTGAACGGAACATATCATTCCAATTTCCCCCAGCTGCTTCAAGTGGACGCCGAACTCTTGAAGTAAACAGACTTTCCAAATCCTATGGAACGGAACCTGTTTTCAATAAAATAACCTTCAACCTCCAGCGGGGAGATAAACTTGCAATGGTAGGTATAAACGGTGCGGGAAAATCGACTCTGGTAAAAATTCTTTCAGGCCTTGTCCCCCATAATTCCGGCACAGTGAACTATGGTCATAATGTTGCAATATCCTATTTTGGTCAGCACCAGGCCCAGGAGCTGGATCCGGAACGTACTGTTTTTGATACTATTTCACAAATGAATTCAGAAAAAACCTTAACCCAGCTTCGTTCTCTTTTGGGTGCTTTTCTCTTTAAAGGTGATGATGTTAACAAAAAAGTAGAAGTCCTATCCGGCGGTGAAAAAAGCAGACTTGCCCTTGTGAAAATGATAGCAACCCCTGCCAACCTTCTTATTATGGACGAACCAACAAACCATCTTGACATGGCATCACAGGAGATCCTTCAGGATGCCCTGGCCCAATATGACGGCACAATTATTATTGTAAGTCACAACCGTTTCTTTCTGGATCATTTTATTAACAAAGTATTGGAAATAAAAAACAACAGAGCAACTTTATATGAAGGTAATCTTGCCTATTACCTTTCAAAAATTGCAGAAACAAAAAATTCTCACCCAGGCAAACCTGATTTAAGCTCTTCTTTATCAAAATCAAAAACCACTAACAGCAAGGCCCACGGGAAAAAAGCCAAACAGGAACAGGCAAACCTGCGCAAAGAAAAAAGGCTCCTCCTGAAACCATATAATAATATGATAAAAAAACTGGAAACAGAGATAGAAAAGCTTGAATCTTCAAAAAGCAAACTTGAAACAATACTGGCAGATCCTGACCTTTATAAAAAACCGGATATTTTTGCCAAAAGAAGTAAAGAATATTCTGATCTGGACCGCAAAACAACTCAACTTTACGAGCAATGGGAAAAAAATCAGACGAAAATTGAAAAAATTGAAGCGAATTTTATTTAAACATATAGATTTTCAGACAATTGATTCCAAAATAAATTTTTAAAGTTACCTGTTTTTACTCATTATTTTATCCCAGATTTTTTTTTCACTTTCAACCGGCATTTTATTATCAAAAAATAATTTTTTATCAAGCTTTATATAAATACTGGTTACGAGATGATCTATTTTAGATATAAACTCAGCAATTTTTATATTATTTAATGTTTGTGCAATTTTAATATCATCATTGGCCTGTTCAAATAAAAATTTTATATTTTCATCACTTATTTTTAAAAATGTCAGCCTTTCATTGATTTGTGTAATATATTTACGGAATTTTTTTACAAGTTTTAAGTCAAAATAAATTCGTGAATTTTTAATCGCATCTTTGTAGTTAGCAGCTTTTACTTTTTTTTGTTGATCTTTAATTTCATTTATTATTCCCTTTTCTTCCGATTCAATTTTAACAAGAAGATCATTGAGCAAAAGCCTTTTTTCATCAATTTTTTCGCGCAGCAATATTATCTCAGCTAATTTTTGATCCAAAAGTTCTATTTTTGCATTTTCTGCATATATGTTTTGGGTTAATAAAAGAATTACAACAAGAAACATTTTAAAAAATAAATTATTTTTTTTACAGGAATAATAAGCCATTTTTATATTTTTTCTTTTTTTACATGATTCATTAAAAACATTTAGCACTTGAATAAAAAAACCTGTTTTTCACTCAATCATTATTCATATAATCGGCATGCCCTATCG
>CAZNFB010000356.1:0-2847 GCA_964572105.1 uncultured Desulfobacteraceae bacterium | reverse complement strand
CTTGACCCCTTTTTTTTACTTGAATAAAGGAGAGCAAATGAGTGTATTTACCGCTGTTGTTCAAAAAGAAGACACCCTTTATGTGGCCCAATGCCCCGAAGTAGGAACAGTCAGTCAGGGGGAGACCATAGAAGAGGCAATTAAAAATCTACAGGAAGCCACAGAACTTTACCTGGAAGAGTTCCCCATGAAGCAGGTAGCAAGATCTATTATGACCACATTTGAGGTGCCTGCCCATGCCTGAACTGCCAAGGATCTCAGGTGAACAGGCTATCAAGATTTTTATGAAATTGGGATTTTACATTGCCCGTCAAAAAGGCAGTCATGTGGTCATGCGTAAAGATGACAAGGGCTGTGTGATCCCAAAACACAAAGCCCTTGCTGTTGGAACGCTTAAAAGTGCCATCCGCCAGGCTGGTATCACAGCAGATGATTTTGTTGAGGCCTATAAAGGCAAATGATGGTTTCTTGGGCTTTATTCACAACTAATCAAAGAAAATGGGGTCACGTCCACTTAGAATAGAATATCCTGAGGCATGATATCATGTTTGGTGTCTCGCAGCCATCTGTAAGTATTTCGGTAAAGCGTGGTGAAAAGATCGCCAAAACCAAACAACTCAAACTTATAAAACAATAGAAAGTCATACTTTTATGGGCGCCAAAAAGCTATAACCCTGGGGTAGCTACAAAACACCTTTTCTGCGGAGCCAGTCGTAACCGCCGGTCAACAAGCTAAGTATCAGCAGAGAACCGCCTATTGGAAGGATCAGCCAGGTATGTTTTCCCATCCATTCCCGGAAAATATGGCCGGTGTGAATCCCACGCAGGTAGCGCCACAAGGACATCCTGGTTTTGTTTTCAAGGGATAAGGGCATTTTAGGTGACAATTCATGGGGATCAGCACTGATAAGCCCCTGGTTATAATCCGCCCAGAACTGCAGTTGCCCTTCTTTTACGGCAGCTCCCACCGCTCTATTCTTAAACAATTTTTCAAGGTTTAAAGACCTATCCTTTGTAATTTCAACGACAGCCACCACGGTACCTGTGCCCCCGTCTCGGACATACAATCCATCAAAAGAGCCGATGAGCAACCGATTGCCGGAAAGCGGCTCCATGACATTTACGCCCATGCCGCTGACAGGAACATCCATGGGTGTTATAATAAAGGGCAGGGAAAAATCGGCAGGTCCTGTGAAAAAGCCCATGCGTGTGCCTAAAAGCAGGGTATCATCATTTTCCAGGTAAACGGCCCGCCGAATTCCAGGCCCCTGGCCTGCGGATAATTGGCCATGCTTAAGCCAGACTGACGGAACCGTGTCATTTAAAATAATTTGACGAAAAGGGGGGCGGATAATCATACCGCTAGCCGTGATCACCATAAGAAACAAAAGACTGTATATCCCCAATTTCAGGTGGAATCGATGGAATGACCGGTATAGCTGGGCATCTATCCGGCATTTGCAGATATTTTTTCTGCGCCAGGGAAGATACCAGAGGACCATTGCGGAAAAAGATAAAAAGATCAACACCAGACCTGCTGCATCGGCAAACAATTTGCCTGGAATCCCTGCAATGCTGCCATCATGAATCCTAAGCATGAACCGTGTCATGGAAGTCCGATTACGAGGAGAGATGTCAAAGGTCAGGGGCATGGGTAAAAGGTCGGGTTCCTTTCCCTGCCCCTGAAGACGAAAGCATCTACCGGCGGTAAACACCAGCGGATGTCCGTTAGCTAAAACAATGTCTTTGACCTCCGTGTGATTTAAACTCTTGTGTTTGATCTTTTCCCATTTTTCGGATTCAAAATTCCATAAAAACAAGCCGGCACGATTGCCAGCAAATAATTGTTTTGCCCCAAAGGTTTCCATGAGTAAAAGGCAGTTGGTATCCTTCTCAAAAGCTGATGACGGATACCCGTCTTTCATGGCTGAAAATGTTCTGCCATGATTTTTGCTCTGCCATACGCCTTTCCTGCCGCACACAAACAAATCTTCCGGATTCTGTGAGGAATAAGCTGCGTCCCTCATAGACATGTGATTCCAATTAGTATAACTAAAATTTGAAGGGACAAGGGGCGATGGCACGGACAGTCCCCGGATCAATTCGGGGTGGTTGATCAACACGCCGCTAATCCCCATCAGCAGAAACCAGATCAGACAGATCAACCCCACATACTTATGAAGTTTTTTGGATAATTTATAAAAGACTCGTTTCATTGATCAGCGTCTCCTATCAGAGCGTACATATTTTTGTAAGCAGTGCTTAAAAAATTCGGGAAACGCCGGTGCCCCGCGGTTCGGTTAAAAAAACTGCCATCCGGACTTTACCTGCATAGCGCTGTCTCGACTTTCCAGTATCCAGCAATGGAGGAAATTAGCAGCTACATGTATATGAATAGTACAAAATCAAACAAAAAAGGGTAACACTTTTCCAAAATTTTAAAAAGGAGAAAGTGTTATGCCAAAGACTTTACCCGGCAGCAAAAGGTAGCAGTTTTAAAAAGTGCAAAGAAAACTACTGTATATGATAATAGTGGCAAACGCACTAATTGGTTGTGCCACCCCGCTCACTCAACAAGGAAGAATAGTTCGTCAAATTCAACCCGATTGGTCTACAAAATGTGAATTTTTAGGAGTAATTAATGCATATGAGGAAACAGGCTGGGATGTTGCGGAGAACGATTTGAAAAAAATTATTAAATTTATAGCTATCGATAGCCTTGCTAATGCATTAAAGATACTTGATAGAATCAAACAAAGTACTTCAAATCTTTATACTTTTCCTGATGATGAAATAAGTTGAGCAGAAATAGCGCAGGATTTTAGCCCATATACAAGGCGCATTAAA
>CAZNFB010000355.1:0-2850 GCA_964572105.1 uncultured Desulfobacteraceae bacterium | reverse complement strand
CCGGTGCCTAAAAAACTATAATCTGTTTCCATCACATCTCCCCTGTTTCCAACATTTCAAGCTCTCTGTTTATATTTTGTTTTTCCACTACTTTTTTACTTTTTATTTTAGCCCAGAACATGGCCATGTTCATTCCCAGCTCAAAACATTCTCTGGTTTGCCGGACATTCCCAATATCCTCTAATGTTGCCAAATAGCACATTACCGTGTCATACTTCATGTTCAGCGCCTGAGAGATTTCCTTGCCGGAAACCGGCTGCTTCTTGTTCGACAAAAACAGCAGAATACTAAACGTTGTTTTCACTGCCCCAATCCGTTTATACGTCGTCATTTGCAGCCTCCATAACATCCTTGATAAATATTATAATAAAACAGACTATCAGCAGAGGCATAAGCCAGATCCGGCTGATGGACACTGCTTTTATTATATTTATGAATATGTCCATTTTTTAATGCCCTTCATCTGTTATATCAGCAGTAATAACAGTCACTGCTGTTCCGTTTTTTTCATCAATCTTAAGGATAAGAGATTGATCCGGAACCCAGTATGCAGCTAGAATGCGCTTGCTGATACCCCTTGCCGTGTAAAGATTTAAGCAGCGCTGTAAAAAAACAGCTCCATCTATTATCTCACAAAGTTCTTCTGCTGACGGAACAGGTTTTTTCACCCTCTCTTCCCATCGCTCACAAAAATGTTTCGACAGCCTCATTTTACCGCCTCCGGATAAACGCATACAAAATTTTGCTTATAATATTCAATAAGCGCATCATTTGCTTTGATGACCTTGACCACCTGCCACCTGTTTTTTAAAAATACCAGCACTTTAATCATTTTATATCCCCCCCGCATGGCCTGTCTTACACAGTTGCAACCAAAACCCTTGTTGAACTATTTTTTGCAGTATTGAACCAAAAAATTAATTTCCCCATTTCACACGTAAAACAATCATTTATGTGTTTTTTTTCTCCGCATGGAAAAATTACGCCATATTTTTCTTTTGCTTCTGAAATTAATTGTTTTTTTAATTCAACCATTTTATTTTCTCCTTTCTATCTCAGCTAATAAGCGTTCACGTTTTTTAACCTCTGCCCGGACACTTTTTTCCTGTTCACGGTATTTTTGTATCTCACTTCGTAAAGCTTCCTGCCCTGGCAGTGTAAACATCCCTGCTGCTTCGGAAATTATCTTTAACGGCTCAAAAAATCCTGTAACAACACAAAAAGCAGGGACATATTCAGCGGGAATACGGTTCTTTTCCTTGCTTTCAGCCGTCCAGGAATCAATCACTGTAACCGTAATATCAGTATCAACAACATGGCTCATCTCCCCTGCTATCTGCCTGCGTGAAAGAGAACATTGCTTTATCCCTTGAGATAAAGACAGCCGTATATTCCTGCTTATATTAAGAGAACCTTCTTTTTTTGTTTTCTCAACATCAGCAGAGCTTATCTTTTTTATGAGATCAAAAAAAGATAACTGGGCATGCTTATCTGTTCTTTTTTTGTTTTTAGACATTGACAAATCCCTTTTTTTTAAGTTTACTGATAAACTTAAAACATTTAAGCAGCGGCTGATCTTTTTGACGCCGCTAAATAATATTCGGGAAAAACATCGTATGGATTTCTTTCAATTTTTTGGGCAACTGCCCGCATGAGCTGGTTCGAAACTATATGTTTGTTGATGACCAGGGAAACAGCCATTGCAGACTTACCCTCTTCAAGGGCGATCTGTTTTTGTAAAACATCTCGTTTTCTAAGCTCAAACTGTATTTCAAGAGGTGTCATGATTACTCCTTTGTCAATTTAGCTTTTATATCTGATTATACGTTTTTCTTTTTTTGTTTTAAGACTTTGGCCGGTGGTATACTTAATCCGGCGATAGGCGGTCTGGATGCTAACCCTGCGCCGTCGAAGAATGGTCGTAAAAATTCACAACGGTTTTTGATGTGCTGCGTTTTGCAGGGTTTAAATAATATTCAGGAAACACTGCTGTGTGCTTTTTCCCGATGGCTTTTGCTATGCCCCGCATAATGTAGTCCGAAACCGTTGTGCGATGTATCACAGAAGATAAGCTCATCTCAGCCCTGTTAAGCTTTCTGGCAATAGCCTGCTGCGTAAGACCCTTTGCCCTGATAGCCGCTTGAATTTGTTCTGGCGTCATAATTAATCCTTATAAAGAGGTAATGATTTTGGATAATACTTATTAAACAAGCTTGCTTGAAGATATATTCACAGCGCATGTGCTGATTCTCGCAAATCAATAAAAAAAAGCTAAAGGCGTTATCAGCACAAGCGATTTTACCAGCGAGGCTCTACAATTAACCAACGTAGAATTCTTCAATCTCGCTGAGCTTTGCCTTAAATCGTGGATGGTTGATATCCACAGTGTGGCCATCATTAATAAAAGAAACTGTTTCTTTTAAAACATCACTGGCCTGGTCGATCGGCACACCGTTTAACAATCTTGCTATCTTGCAAACGAGTGCCTTGACTCCTTGTTCGCTTAGATTTTTATTTATCTGTGTCATTAGCTTACTCCTTTATCTATTTTCATTTAATTTATAGATAAACATTTATTCGAAATTTCGTAACTTGTCAAGAAAAAAATACGAAAAATGGAACTTTTTTTAAAAAATATTTCAGCCGCTGTAAATAAATTTACTGAAGGTAAACATACCGTTTTTGCTAAAAAAGCTGGTATACCAGTAAGCACCTTCCAAAGTTACATGAAAGGCAATATGCCAAAGCCGGAACATTTAATACGGATTTCCGAAACATATAAAATTAATATCGATTGGCTACTCACCGGTGAAGGCGAAATGATCCGGAAACCGGAAAAGGAAGGAGAGG
>CAZNFB010000354.1:0-2860 GCA_964572105.1 uncultured Desulfobacteraceae bacterium | reverse complement strand
GAGCATAACTTTTTCAGCATAGATCGTCACCTAAATAATAATCGATTCTTTAGGTACTTGACATATTCCTTAAATGATGTTGAGATTATTATCCTTTGGCAGTGCGACCTTTTAGACGTGAGTTTTTCATGGTTTAATCAGATTATACCTGAAGTTATACATATCAGATGATATAGTTACCAAAAATTTTTAATTTAAAAAAAGTAAGGAAGATTAAAATGGATAAAATTCGGGTTATGGTAAACGGTATTCCTGGTAATGTTGCTGTAAATATTGCCAAACATATTTTAAAAGATAACAGGTTAAAGCTTATCCCCTTTTCCATGACTGGACCGGAAATTATTGAATCCAGATATGATCTTGATGGCAGCCCCATTGATCTTTTAAAACCTGGTGTCCGTGATGATGAAATAAAAAAAATTATTAAGAATGAAAAATCGTTTATAAGTGTCGATTACACACACCCATCAGCGGTTAATGAAAATGCTGAATTCTACTGCAGGCATGGTCTTCCATTTGTAATGGGAACAACAGGAGGTAATAGAAAACTGTTGGAAAATACTGTTAAAGAGTCATCCATATCAGCGGTAATTGCACCAAATATGGCAAAACAGATTGTAGGGTTTCAGGCAATGCTGGAATGGTGCGCAGATAGATTCCCGGAAATTTTTTCAGAATATTCCCTTGAAATTCGAGAAAGCCATCAAAAAGGAAAGGCTGACACAAGTGGAACAGCAAAAGCCGTGGCAAAATCTTTTGTAAAAATGGGGATTGATTTTTCAGAAAATGATATTATTCAGGAACGGGATCCCAAAATTCAGAAAACCGAGTGGAATATACCGGAAGAATATTTAAAAGGACACGGATACCATACATACACCCTTATATCTGAAGATAAAACCGTCAAGTTTTCTTTTACCCACAATGTCAACGGTCGCGATGTTTATGCCAGGGGAACCATTGATGCAATTTTGTTTCTTTTTAACAAAATTGCTGCGCAGTTACGGGGAAAAGTCTATACAATGGTGGATGTATTAAAAAAGGTATGATGCTATGGAAAAAAAAATTATTTATACTGTTTTATCATTAATCGTTTTTATTTTACCTTTATTTGCAGAAGAATTATATCCTCCAAAGGGCTGGAAAGACCAGTTAAACCCCATAGCAAGCCCAGAGGCTGTAACTGGAGGTGAAATTATGATTTTTGCGGGACAATATCCAAAAAGCCTGAATTATTATCTCGACAACAATGTTTTATCCTCTGAAATTTTTAGTTCCATGTACGATACCCTGCTGGGTGTCAATCCCATTACCCTGGCCTATGAACCTTCCCTTGCTTCGGCCTGGTCCATATCCGATGATAAAACAAAATTTACCTTTTATATTGATAAAGGTGCTTTATGGAGTAACAACAAACCTGTTACAGCGCATGATGTTAAATTTACATATGATGTAATTATGAATCCCAAAAACCTCACGGGCCCCCATAAGGTGGAGATGGAACGTTTTTATCCACCGGTCATAATTGATGAAAATACCATATGTTTTACTGCAAAGGATGTTCACTGGAAAAATCTTGGTTCAGTGGGAAGCCTTCATATCCTCCCTGAAAATGCTCTGAAGAACCTGGATTTCAACAAGGTTAATTTTTCTTTTCCCGTGGTTTCAGGCCCATGTGAACTCGGAAAGCTCAACGAGGGTATTTCTATTTCTTTAAAGCGAAGGGAAAACTGGTGGCAGCGTAATAGACTAAGGGTTAAATCAACAGGAAATTTTGAAATATTAAAATTTAAATTCTACGCAGAAAGGGAGAATGCTTTTGAAGCCTTTAAAAAAGGGATGATAGATATTTTCCCCGTATATACTTCGCGGATATGGGTCAATGAAACTGGCGGGGATAAATTTTTAAAAAACTGGATCGGAAAACAGAAAATTTATAATTGTAGACCCGTGGGATTCCAGGGCTTTGCCATGAATTTAAGAAAATTTCCTTTTGATGATAAAGCAACCAGAATGGCCATGTGTTACCTCCTTGATCGGAAAAAAATGAACACCACCTTAATGTATGACCAGTATTTTCTGCACAAGTCATACTTTGAAGATCTTTATACAAAAGATAATCCATGCAAAAATCCTCCTTTTAAAATGGACAAGGATAAAGCAAGAAAATTATTAAAAAATGCAGGGTGGATCGTAAATCCAAAAACAGGATTTCTGGGAAAAAAGAATAAAAAGTTTTCTTTCAAATTTTTAACAAGGAGTGCAGCTTCTGAAAAGTTTATTTCAATTTATGCCCAGGACCTTAAAGATGCGGGGATTGAACTGATTATAGATAAAAAGGACTGGGCTGCATGGGCAAGGGATATGGATGAATTCAACTTTCAGATGACCTGGGCTGCATGGGGGGCAGGTATTTTTAAAGATCCTGAGGGAATGTGGTCGTCAAAAGAGGCTGCCCGAAAGGGGGGGAGTAACATCACCGGTTTGAAAAACAGCAGAGTTGATAAATTAATAGACCAGCAAAAACATATTTTTGATGTAAATAAAAGAAATGAAATCTACAGACATATAGATGAAATTGTTTATAATGAATACCCTTACGTACTTTTATGGAATATTGACTATACCAGATTATTATACTGGAACAAATTTGGAACCCCGGACTCTGTTCTTTCAAAATACGGAGATGAAAGAAGCGCTTACTGGTACTGGTGGCTTGATGAAGACTCAAGGGACGACCTTAAAAGCGCCATGGAACATAAAAATTTTATAACGCCAAGAAAACCGGCTGTATATTTTTTTAAATAGTCCCTGGACTAAAACTACTGATAAAAAGCAGCAGTGTCCGGTTAGAAAATTG
>CAZNFB010000353.1:0-2871 GCA_964572105.1 uncultured Desulfobacteraceae bacterium | reverse complement strand
ATAGCGGAAAAAACAATTAAACTTTCCGTATTTTCTTTCTTACAATTTTCTAACCAAACACCGCTATTTATTTATACTTCAATATATCCTGCAGTATATTGATTATTACTCTTCCTTCCAGTCTTCCCCATACTCCTCTCCGGGATCAGGTGGTGAAGAAAGAACAGATTTTTTTACGGGCTGCACCTTTCTATACACCTTCTTATAATCTAACTTATCGCCATTTACAGTTAAAAGATCATTTTCAACCAAAATTCCAAACTGCTTTTCATTCTCCAGGAGGTAAGGGAGGATTAAATCCCAGTCGCCCTGGAACAATTCCACAAATTCGCCTCCATTTAGCTGTTCTTCCACAACCTTATGTTCAGGATCTCTTAGATATATAGCCCCTCCGGATGCAAGGGAAAAGAGGTTAGAGCCGGGGTAAGGAGCATCAAGATCTGCAAGGGTGCCGTCTTCCTTAAATTCAAGTCCATTTACAATAACAAAGCCCCCTCCGTTTAAAGGATCCCCTGCCATAAAGGATTCTGCAAGATAATCAAGACATGTTCCATTAATAATTACTCTGGGAGAGCCTGTGCCGTTTATCAAAGGCCGTCCTGCTGCATTCCCCCTGATATAAACGTTTCCACCCTTGGCGCCATACATGAAGGTCTGCCCCACATCACCATGAACCACAAGCTTACCCCGATTCATGATCTGACCAAGCTGATCCTGGCCATTGCCGTGCAGATTTATCTCCATACCATCTATGCCGGATGCTATGTAATCCCCGGAACTGTCATAAATATCTATTTTTACACCATTGGAGCCTTTGCCAAAGCCGCAACCCGTAAATCTCTGCCCCTTGTAGCCATAGCATATATACTGTTTCCAGCCTAAACGATAAGCTTTATTAATAAGCCTTGAATCACAATTACGCCCCTCGGGCTGAAAATCACGCGCATTTATAGCAAAAATTCTTTCACAATCTTCAGGTCCCCTGAGGGTATCCCTTGTTTCCCAGTCAATATGGGCATAAATACTCTTTGCATGCTCATCAAGCCCGGAAATGGAATCGAATATTTCAGTAAGAGTTCCCCTTACAATCTGAAGAATAGAACTCCTTTTTTTATCCCCTGTGGGATAGAGACGATCATTTAAAAAGGTCAGAATTTCTATACCTTTTTCTCTTTTAGCATCGGCCTCTTTTGCGTTAAGAGCAATCTGTTCACACAGATATTTTATCTGCTCAAAGGACCATTTTTCCATATTCCCGATACAAAAATTCTCAAATTCTGAAATATCCTCAGACCCAAAAAGATTGTCAAGTTCACCAGATATTTTGTTGGATTCAGGAACGGTATTAATTTCAATTGTTGTGTCAAAATGTTTTTGGCCAGCGGGAACAGTTACAGCCTCCCCAAACTTGTTTGCAGTAACCAGAACTTTTGACCCATCCCCTTTACCGGAATCCTTTACTGTAAAAGCAAAGGCACCTCCGTCAGTGGAGCTTCCGCCACGGGCATTCCAGTATTTATCAGCCACAGGACAAAATCTATTGTCTTCTGCTGCAATATTTTCAAGGGTTGCATCAATCGCCTGCTTTTCCGAACAGACCAGGCCGATTTGAACATCTTCCCTTTCCTGCAGAGCAAAAACCTGGGGCCGCAGCATTGCCGTATCTGTTATGCCGAGCAACTGATAGAATTTTTTTTCAGGATTATTCATGGCAATGATAAAAAACCAGGGGCCATCAGGAGAAGCATGGATATGCTGTGACTGAATATATCGATAAATCCTCTGCTTAGCCGCAGGAAGGGAATCAAAGTCATACTCGCTAGTGGGCGCAAGGGCTTCTATAATATATTCCATGGGATAATTAAATGTACGTTTATACAGATCAAGGAGAAGAACAGAGACCTCTGTATCGGTTAAAAACTGCGGATGTATATTATGCAGCTTTAAATATTCACTCACAGAATGATAATTAGCAAAATCACCATTATGGACAAGTGCTTCATGCATACCTGTAAAAGGATGGGCCCCTCCGGGATGCCACAGCCTTCCCCTGGTAGGATACCGCTGATGAGCTATCCAGCCATGGGCTTTAAAATCCTCAAGACAGTAGTACTGAGCAACCTGTTCCGCATACCCCACCACCTTTAAAATCATAATATTCCGCCCGTGGGAAAGGACAAAAGCTTTTTTATCACCCAGGGCAGCATAATAGGTCTGATTTAACCGGTTTGTATTTTGGGATATGAACTCATCTTCCGCCTTTCGCAAGGTGAGTGCTGCAAGATCATTATCCTCAACAAACTGCTGGAGAATATCCTTTTTTACTCTCACAAAATAACGCCACACATCAGGGGGCCTGACTTCAAGACCAATATCCCTGTAGTCATCAATAATAGAGACTTTTTCAGACTTATGAACATCCATAAAAGGTTCTATATTAGACGACTCAACATCATTTCTCGATTCAGCATCTATATAAGCCACCTGAATAAGATAATGACTATCTAAAACATCCTGTGTAACACCAAGGCTTTCAGAAGAAAGCCCCACCGCTGCAATTCCTCCGCCCTTGCCATTACCCCGGTTATGCATCTGAACAGAAGGCTCATAAATATGTCGTCCACTAACCGGAATCGATGCAATGAAACCGGTTACACCGCATCCCCCCTCTTCATCGAGCTTGTTCACAGGTGCATCAATAAAGGGTAGTCTCCCCCTTGACGCAAAAAGTTTATCTATTATATCATTATGATTCTGTTTCATTACACTTTTCCCTCTAAATAATACCCACCGGAAAATCCCAGTTTTCCTTCAGACTCTAAGGAACGGGGACGAAATAAGTTCGCAATTTTAAGTGTTGAGGCGCCTGCC
>CAZNFB010000352.1:0-2917 GCA_964572105.1 uncultured Desulfobacteraceae bacterium | reverse complement strand
GTTCCTTAGCCATTTTAGACATCCCCCTCTTCTGTGGTTACATAGCAGACGTCTATCTTAATGCTACAGACAAAAAATCACCAGAAGAAACAAGGCACGTGTAAACATTCCCAGGGCGGTTGATACTGTTACAATCCATGAACCCATAACAATCCCGAAAATAGAAGTGTAACGCGCAAGGGAAAATCTCAGGCTAAAAACCGGAAGCATTAGTATACTTCCCAGCAAACATGCTGTGATACCCTGGATATCTGTGAGGGTACCGTTTTGGAGCATTACGCCTATGGAAGCCGCTCCCACCAGGGGACTTAATATATATGTCCCAATGGCGATGGCACAGGCTGGAGGGAGTTTAAAAAAAGTTGCAACAGGCCCTGCATACTCTGTTATATCTGCCACTATACCACTGTTAATCAGCAAAAAAATAAGATAGGTCATAAGTACAAAGATAAACCCTAATTTTACAAAAATCTTTTTTTGAAAAACCAATGCATTTATAAGTATTGTCTTAATTTTTTTTTTAGCCTTTTCATCGGGCTCTTCCGGTTTTAATTTTTTCTTATCTTTCTCTGGTTGCTGCTCTTTATCCCCAATCCCACACACTATAACAAATAAAACTTTCATTATTCCAGCACTGAAAAAAGCTGATAAATAGACAATGCCAACCTTGAATCCCAAAACAGGAAGCATCACAGGGATCTGAAACATAAGACTATCTCTTATGTTTGCCGGAACAGTATTAAGAATTGCGGATAAAAAGGTCTGTTTTTTTGTTATCCGGTTTTCTGTATAGAGCTTTGCAATCATCATGTTTCCAGCAAGAACAGAACCGAACGAAGCTACAAAAGTGGCTCCAGCCTCCTGGGGCAAATTAGCAATTTTTGCCAGTGGTGCGCCTATAAATTCCAGTTTTTTGAATAAACCCAGTTCCATCAGCACCTGGGATATATACAGGGCAACAAACAGTATAATCAATACTTTAGAAGCCATTTGCCAGGTATCAACAAGGCTGTGCAGAAAAATATTACTCATTTAATCTATTCTTTCCAGCTCCTTTACAGGGGTTGGTTCTATTTTTGATTATCAAATGTCAAAGCTGACCCATGGTTAAAATCCATCCATACAAACCTGTTAATCAACACATGTTAACAGTAATAATGGGGAGCGGAAAAGAAATTTGAAGCGGTATTATAGATCGTCACATAAATAAATTCACTCCCTTACCGGCGTCTGCGTATTATAATACGCATTCCTTTCTCCGGCCAAAGTGCCGAATTTAAAAATCAGGTTATTATCTGACAATCTATAACTCAAACATACTCCATGTCTCCAGCACGGGGAACAAAGGCTGTAAAACCTTTATCCTCAAGATGCTTTGCAAAGGTAAGAGCCTGGTCTTCTTCTCCGTGTACAACGGCTATTTTTTTTATTTTTAAATTTGAATTTGTTACAAAGTGCATTAGTTCGCTGCTATCAGCATGGGCACTGAACCCTCCTATAATTTCGACATGTGCTTTAAGCGGGTAGAGTTTGTTTAAAAATTTTAACATCGGCGGATCACCACGTCTGCCTGATTTTTCATATTCCCGGCCTTGTTCCAGAATACGACGGCCAAGGGTATTTTTGGCCATATAGCCGACGATGAGAACTGTATGCTTTGGATTATGGATTTTATTACGCAAATGATGCAAAACCCTTCCTGCTTCGCACATTCCTGCAGATGCTATAACAATATGGGGGGTTTCTTCCCGCATAAGTTCCATGGATTCTTCAACTGACCTGATAAAATGGAGTTGATCAAACATAAAAGGATTTTTACCATGTTTTAAAAAAGTTTTATGAGTTTCTTTATCGTACATTTCAGGATGTTCGCCGTAAACTTTTGTCAGTTGTGTTGAAAGTGGGCTGTCCACGTATACCGGAACGTGGGGAACCGCACCTTCATCATATAGTTCATGTATTACATATAAAATCTCCTGGGTTCGGCCAAAGGCGAAGGAAGGTATAATAACAGTTCCTTTGCGCTCAAATGTGGCAAGCATGATATCTTTTAACTGTTTTTTTTGATCCTGCACAGGTTCATGCAAACGATTTCCATATGTACTTTCCATTATGAGCAAGTCTACAGCACGGTCTTCTTCAGGGAAGGTCAGTGTTGGATTTTGAATAATTGGCGATCCGAATCTTCCGATATCCCCTGTATAACAAATATTATACAATCTGCCGTTTTCACGAATTTTTATCATGGATAACGCGGAACCCAGAATATGACCCGCATCATAAAATGTGCATGTTGCATCATGCCCTATTGTCACTGGACTTTTGTAAGGGAAGCCGTTGAAAAAGCCAAGGGATTGTTCAGCAGCACTGGTAGAATATAAGGGTTCTACATATTCAAGATGATATTTTTTCATAAGTTCGTTAATCTTGTTTATGTTTAGTTTCTTACCATCTGTTTTTAAAATTTTTTGAATACTTTTATCCGTGTGTGTCGATATATTTTTCCCTTTACGCGTTGTTTTCAATTCCCTCAAAGTTGACCTTAATATTTTATAATTCAGGTAATTAGCATCGAACTCCTGAATATGAGCGGAATCCAGCAAAAGATATTTGCACGCATCTGCAGTTGCGCGGGTACAGATGACCTGGCCCTGAAAATTTTTATTTGTGAGCATTGGTATGCGGCCTGAGTGATCTATATGCGCGTGTGAAAGCACGATATTTCTGATAATCTTCGGGTCGAATGGCAAAACATTGTTCTTTTGGACAGTCTCTTTCCGGTGTCCCTGAAACATACCACAGTCCAGTAATATTCGGTCGGTTTTAGTAGTAATAAGGTGCATTGAACCGGTAACTTCCCTTGCAGCACCATAAAATGTAAGATGCATCTATTAACACCCTCCAGAATGAATAAGGA
>CAZNFB010000351.1:0-2917 GCA_964572105.1 uncultured Desulfobacteraceae bacterium | reverse complement strand
TTAATTATTGTTCAATAAAATTTTTCGAGCATGCTCTTTACCGGAAGAGGTCATGAATGATTTTTTTATAATTTTTTCAAGCTTTTCAGGGTTTATTGATTTATCTTTATGGTTATCCTCTAAGTTCGCAATGAGGTCCGCATCATAGAGAGCCTTGAAACTGTCGGTCTCTTCTGACCTTGGGTGGTGGTGGTGACCTATGATGTCACATACTTCTTTTATAAGTTCTTCTTTGGCGCCAAGCTTTTCCAGTATTGATCGTGCTATGGGGGGACCTTCTATTTCCTGGTATTTTGGCGCAGTGCTGTCATGTTTTTTTTCTGCTTCATGAATTCCAATATCATGGAGGTATGCAGCAGACAAAACAACTGCTATATTCCCCGGGTTTTCGGTTTTAGCTATTTGTTCTGCATATCTTGCTACTCGGCCGGCATGGCTGATTCTTTTAAAATCGGTTTTAAAATACCGTTTCATTTCAATTGCCACCCGATCCTTTAACAGGTCTTCCTTTTGAGCCAGAAGCTCGGGGGGAAGATCCCCTATACACTGTTCAGCAAACTGGCAATATGCGGCACAGCCAAAATCCATTTCGGGATTGATGAACCTGTAGTCACAATTTGGGCATTTGCGGGTTGTGTCATCTTTGAAAAATTCCACTTCTTCACCGCATTCCGGGCATTTTACTTCGAAGATGGCTCCCGGTTTCCAGAACATGGTATCTTGACCCGGACATTTCATAATTTTCCTCCATTTGTAACTATTTAGGCAGCAGGTATAATCTGATTATACCTGCTGCGTATCTTAAATCAGCGCCGCTGAATAGTTACCTTAGGAACGAGGACGAAATAACTTGGTATTTTAAGCGTCGATCCATCCTGCCTGACTGCGTTACAAAAGCGTAGCAATATCTTGATATTCCTACACTTTCGCGCCTTGCCAGGCAGGCGCCTCAACACTTAAAATTGCGAACTTATTTCGTCCCCGTTCCTTATTTTACTGATTTGTTTTTTTGACAGAATTTAAGGGCACCCCTGTAAATCCTGTCAAAAAACAAGCACTTCTATTTTCCTGCCATCATTGCTTCTATATCGGCTTCTACTGTATCTATGGGTTTAATGTCGAATTTTTCCACCAGCACATTAATGACATTTGGCGACAAGAAAGCCGGCAGAGTCGGCCCAAGACGAATACCTTTAACACCAAGAAAAAGGAGCGCCAGAAGTACTGCCACTGCTTTTTGCTCATACCAGGCTATATCAAATGAAATCGGCAGGTCATTAATATCGTCCAGTTCAAAAACCTCTTTGAGTTTTAATGCAATAACTGCAAGAGAATAGCAATCGTTACATTGTCCGGCATCAAGAACCCTTGGAATACCACCGATATCACCAAGATCCAGCTTGTTGTAGCGGTATTTTGCACAGCCTGCTGTTAAAATAACAGTATCTTTCGGCAGTTTTTCGGCCACTTCAGTATAGTAATTTCTCGATTTATGCCGTCCGTCGCATCCTGCCATAACCACAAAACGTTTGATTGCCCCTGATTTTACTGCATCCACTACCTTGTCGGCAAGGGCAAGAACCTGGTTGTGGGCGAAGCCGCCAATAATTTTGCCGGTTTCAATTTCAGTTGGAGAATCACATTTTTTTGCCAGCTCAATAATTTCGGAAAAATCCTTTGAACCGCCTTTCGGCCTGTCTGCAATATGTTTTACACCGGGATACCCTGTCATTCCGGTGGTAAAGATTCTGTTTTGGTATGTATTATTTTTTTTCATTGGAATAATACAGTTTGTAGTCATAAGGATTGGCCCGTTAAAGGTTTCAAACTCTTTATTCTGTTGAAACCAGGCATTACCGTAGTTACCTGCACAATGATCATACTTTTTAAATGCCGGATAGGAATTGGCAGGAAGCATTTCGCCGTGGGTATATACATCTACGCCGGTGCCTTTGGTCTGTTTTAAGAGTTCTTCCATATCCTTAAGGTCATGGCCACTGATCAAAATTCCGGGATTTTTTCCAACACCGATATTTACTTCAGTGATCTCCGGATTTCCGTAAGCAGATGTATTTGCTTCATCCAGCAGAGCCATTGTATTTACAGCAACTTCTCCGGCTTTCATTACAAGGGCGACCATATCATCCACTGATAAATCTTTTGTTGTGGATGCCAGGGCATCCATGAGAAAATCATAGATCTCTTCTTTCTCACACCCCAAAAGAGCTGCATGATCTGCATATGCGGCAATCCCCTTTAAGCCGATGATTAAAAGTTCCCGTAAAGATCGAACATCTTCATTTTCTGTTGAAAGAACGCCTACGGATTTTGCTTTTTCGTCAAAGTCGGCAGAATTATCTGAAAACCATGTTGCTGAATGATGCAGATTTTCATCAAAATCTTTTCCATTTTTTTCTTTATATGCAGCTATAAATTTGTTTTTAAGTTCTTCTCTTTGCTTAAAAGCCTCTTTGATCATGGCGGCAAATCGGTTGTTATCCCAGTTGGCATTGGTGATTGTTGTAAAAAGTGCCTGTGCAACAAACAATCCTGTTTTTTTATCATGTATGCCAAGATCTTTTGCTTTTTCACCATAAACAGCTATACCTTTTAAAGTATAGATTAAAAGATCCTGCAAGTTTGCGGTTTCTTCAGGTTTTCCGCAAACGCCCTTTACCGTACATCCTGTGTTCTTGGCTGTTTCTTGACATTGAAAACAAAACATAATTGCCCCCTTTAATTAATGGTTGTTTGAAAATAATTTTTTTCAATCATTTGTTGCGTTGTTGGTTATAAATTACTGCATAGAGCATTTATTTGCTTTGACATAAGTCAAATTTTTTTAAAAAAGTATTTTTTTTAAAAAATATAGGTATGAATCAAAAAAATGATTCCCATTTAACACGCAAAAATCTAA
>CAZNFB010000350.1:0-2923 GCA_964572105.1 uncultured Desulfobacteraceae bacterium | reverse complement strand
ATTACCTTAGATTTTTGTAACTATTCAGCGAATATGTACGGCAGCAGGTATAATTTGATTATACCTGTTGCCTATATTGAATCAGCGACGCTGAATAGTTACAGATTTTCTATTTCCAATTTCAGAATCTGTAAAGTTTTTTTACTGTCATCCAGCTCACTTAGGATGCTCGATTTTGTATTTTTAAATGCATCTTTTAAATCAGCAAATAATTTATAATAATAATCGATTCCCTTGTTTAAATTCTTTATAAAAGTTAACAAGTATTTTTCTTGTTTATTTGTCTTGGAAACTCTTGCTTCCTCTATTTTATCTTGCAAAAAATCGATGTAAATTTTTAGTTCTTTTACAAACATATTTGGACGGTCGGTTCTTGTAATCACATCTGTTTTGCCGTAAATATGATCAATGATTTCTTTTAAGCCCATTATTTTTGAAAAATACGCCATGTTCGGTCCAGGACAAACAGAGACCTCACCACCTTCAATTCTGGTATCCAAATTATTTACCAGCAAAGCAGATGTACCCAACCCCACACAAATGCATGCTTTGTCAACAATCTTGTCCACTTTATTTTGAAGCACATCAGGAGATAATCCTGCTTTGTATAATTCTTTTAATTTTAAATGCTGGTACTGACGTGAAGCAACGCAAATAGGTTTTTCAGAAAACTCTTTATTGGAAATAAGATATTTTTTAGGGCAGGAACTGCCTGGTATTCCTTTATCAACTAAAGATAATTTTGCAAGATCTTTACTATTCCCTTTAAGACTGTTAAAGGGGACAGCCAAAGGAGATATATTGCTTAAATAGAGATCATTTTCTTTAGATTCTTTTAATAATTTTTCAGTTGCCTCATCAACATTGGTAACTTCCGGGACTAAAAGAAAAGGGGAGCCCCATCCAACGGAATCGAGTTGATAGTGCTCAATTAGAAATTGATGTTCTTCAGCCGTGCCAACACCCCCTTGGGCAGTAATTTTTAGTGGTAATTCTGTTTTAGGCAGGGGGCGGTTTTTCTTGAAAAGGGCATTAACCATGATTTTATGAATTGATTGAACAAGTTCTTTTCGATTATCCCTAAACGCAGCCAATATAGGCCCCATGAGATATCCATCTGTCGCAAAAGCATGTCCGCCGCAGTTAAGACCCGATTCAACTCTGTACTCCGAAATCCACAGTCCCTTTTTAGCAAAAAATTTACCCTGAATCAAAGCCGATCTGTAATCACTGACTTTTAAAACAATTTTTTTTTTTATTTCTCCGTTTTCATCAGCATAAAAATCGTCAAATTGTTCAAAATAGCTGTACAACCTTGGATTAATTCCTGCCGACAGGATCAGGGAAGATCTTAAATCGCTGTTGGCATACCCCCTAAGCGCGGCATGGGCATCATTGTATTCTACAGGTAACTTTTTATCCTTAATATAGTTTTCCTTATCAAGTTTGGTCATAATGTTTACATCAATACTACCCATTGATAAGTTGTCTTTTATCCAGCTTTCAATCTCATTTAAATCAAAAGATTCTGCGGTTACCTTCTTAAATTTTTGTTTTATGGTTGAACTGTTAGGCAACATATTGAAATATTTTTTTATATTATTGCTTTTTTCAATAGTAATATTTTTCAACTCTTCAAATTTATTTTTTGCCAAAGTGTTTATTAAATCAAGATACGATGTAATCCTTTTTGCCCTGCAATCTTCGTTTTTTTCTGAGATCTCATAATAAGGGATTTTAAATTTATCAGAGTAGAGTTTTCTCAATTTTTCAAGAAGAATGTCATCAGTTAAAGAAATCACAGAATCAATTCCGTATTGAGAAACCTTTAATGGTGTATCAACAGTAAATCCGATACCCATTACAGGGATATGAAATGAATGTGTTTTTACCATATTTCAATTATTTATACCTAAATTTTGATAACGTTTATGAATAAACGATTGTATATATCCAGCCTATAGATTTTCAGATAATAACCCAATTTTAAATTTGAGCTGATAAAATTAATTATTTTACAATCTATACCATCTTTCGCTTGATTTGTTTAAAATATTAAATTTTGCATCTTACTGAAGATTGGTAAAATGTGCAAATAAATAGAATAGAATTAAATAAAAAAAACGAAAAACCATAAAAAAGGGGGTTTATTTTAATTTCGGTTATTTTGGAATATGAAATATGAGTATTGAGAATAAAGATACAGTAAAGTTTTTTCTCAATACTCACAACTCAACACGAATTGTCCTGGATAACACCAAACCCTAAAATCTGATATTTTGAAGCGCCTGGAGAATGGGCTTTATTCGAACCTTATCTTCAGGCGGTATGGGGAGAAAAGTTATGGGATGATTTTTTATAAGTTTGTCGCGAAATATTTCAGGGAGGGCTGAATTTTTGGGGAAATTATCCCTTTTAGCCTTCGTGTAAAGAATAACATCTGTAAAATTACCGGAGTACCCCTGGGAATCTATATGCTCAATAAATTGTAAAAAAAGATTGTTTACTGTAACAACAAAGGGGTTGATTTGGGCATAACCTTTTTTGCTGCAATCTGCTGTCGATACAAAGCATCTGCAGCCAAAAGGTCTTTTTTCGTAAATCGGACATTTATTATCAATCAAAAAAGGGCATGAACCCCAGGAAACATCAGATTCTTCTTCAGGGATATCCTTCCCGTTTGCGCATAGAACCGCAAGCATATTAGTAGTTGTTTTGGGAATAAAACGGGCCCTGGCCACCTCATTTTTAAGCTTTTCAATGAGATCGCCCTCTTTTTTTGAAATTAAACTGTCAACGATTTCATCCGCTTCAAGGGTTGTGATAATTACATTTCGGGTACAGCAATGGGAGCAATATTTTTTACATGCAATATCGAGTTCTTGTACAAAATCATCATGAAGTTTGTAAATCTGAGCCAAAA
>CAZNFB010000349.1:0-2928 GCA_964572105.1 uncultured Desulfobacteraceae bacterium | reverse complement strand
TGATTTTTGCAAGATCACCCATTGCAACAGGTTTCATCAAAAAGCCGTCAATTCCTATGGATGAAGCTTTTTGTGAGGAAATTTTTTCACTGAATCCTGTACACATTATAATCGAAATATCATAGCGGATTTTTCGTAATTCAATGGCAAGTTTGTCTCCTGTCATATTGGGCATTGTATAATCGGTTATAACAAGATCAAATTTTTCAGGGTTTGTTTTAAACAGCGCCAGGGCATCAGTGGAACTTGTTCTTGATTCTACACTGTAACCCAACTCTTCAAGAAGGTGCTGTAATATTTCAATAACATCTTTTTCATCATCCACAAGCAGGATCTGTCCTGTACCCGCTGCTTTCAGGTTATGAACAGCCAAAATTTCAGATGGATATTGACGTTCATCCACAGCAGGCAGGTATACTTTAAATTCAGTCCCTTTTTTAAAGTTATTCTGAACTTTTATAGCTCCGCCATGACTTTTAACAATTCTGTGAACAACGGAAAGACCAAGCCCTGTTCCTTTACCATGCTCTTTTGTGGTAAAATAGGGGTCAAAAACATGCTCCATAATCTGTTTTTCTATTCCGTCTCCTGTATCGGCAACCTTCAGGCAGACATATTTACCGGGGTCAAGGTTCAAGGCTGCCTGGTCTTTTTTCGCTAAATAATTTGAGGTGAGGGCTAATGTCAGCGTTCCCCCGGACCCTTCCATGGCCTGGTATGCATTGGTACATAAATTCATTATAACCTGGTGAAGTTGTGTTGAATCTGCCATTATAAGATCGCAATTGTTATCAATTTCATAAATGATTTCAATGGTAGTCGGAATTAAAGATCTTACCATGCTTAATGCTTCTTTTATAAGAAGCTGGAGTCTAAGGGGTTTAAGATTTTTCTCCTCTTTTTTACTGAAATTTAATATCTGTTTTACCAGATCCTTTGCACGGTTGGCCGAATTTAAGATTGCAGTGATATTGTTTGTTATTTCTGATTCTCCAGAGGCCTGGAGCAGAGTCAATTCAGAGTAACCTATGATGGGGGAGAGTAGATTGTTAAAATCGTGGGCAATACCCCCAGCCAGAGTTCCTATTGTTTCCATTCTTTGGGCATGTTGAAGCTGCTTTCTCAGGCTCAGTTCCTCTGTGATATCCCGCTGTATTGAAACATAATTGATTATTTTACCTTTGCTATCCCTTACAGATGAAATTGAGGCTGCCACGTAAAATGAAGTACCATTCTTTTTTTTACTTTTAAGGTTTCCTTTCCAGGTATTTCCCCTGGATAGAGTTTCATTTATACGCTGGTTAAGATCAGGAGAATTTTCAGCATATGGGTTGAATATTTTTTTTTGTTTTCTAATAATTTCTTCACGGGAATACCCGGTTATTCGCTCAAAAGCATGATTTGTATATTGAATTGTTTTATCTATATCTGTAATAATAATTATATCGCTGGACTGTTCAGCTGCAGCTTCCAGGCGTATACGGTCAGCGTCGGCTCTTTTTCTTATTGAGATATCTCTTCCTTCTGCAATAAGATAGGTTACTGTGCCGGAATCATTAAAAACAGGATGTAAACAGAATTCAAGCCAGATCAAAGAACCGTCTGCTGTGGGAGCATGAATTTCTCCTGATGGCATCTCTCCTTTGGCACATAGATCAATGTATTTTTTGACGTTTGATGCAAGAGTGGTCATCTTTGGCCAAAATATATCAGAAAATAATTTTCCGGTTATATTTCCTGGCTTTATTCCCATGGTAACCAGAGATGTGTTATTTACAAATATGATTCTCCCTGTTGAGTCAAGAACCGCAATAAAGGAGAGCATATCATCCAATGTATCTTTAAAAAAAATTTCAGTTTTTTTTAAGCTTTTTTCTGCACGATTCCGTTCTGCTATTTCACTAGTAAGATCTTCAGAACTTTTCTGAATTTTTTCGGTCATCTTGTTTACTGCAGCCGCAATTACACCAAATTCATCATTTGTTTCAATCTCAACGGGTTGTGTATAGTTCCCTGTTTCTATTCTTCTGGCTCCTGTTATTAGAAGTTCGGTTTTCTTTTTTATATCCTGCGCCATTAAATAGAAAATTGGGATACAGGATGCCAATGTAATCCCGAAAATAATCATGCTGAAATGGAAGAGGCCTTTTTGTATATCCCTGGCAAGCTGTGAACTTATGGATGCATATTCATTAACAAATTCAAATTCTTTGTTGTTCAGCAAAAACACCTTATTATAAAGAGATAGTAATTGATCCTCTGCTTTTTTTCCTGAAAGTAGAAGTTCATGGATTTTATCCCCTGTCTCTTTTAATTCCAGTAAAACAAGATCACTCGCTTCCCATAGTTCACGAAGTCTTTTAAAGGTATCATGTTTAACATAAAGAGATGAACGGAACATCAATGTTAAATTTTTTACATCCTGGGGATGAATTCCTCCCATGATCAGCTCACGATATATGTTTTTTGTATCTGGATGTTTTTTTTCAAGTTCGATACGTGCTCTTTTTGAGGCAAGGGGAATTTTCATTGATTCAACAAAAAGAAGATAGTCTTTTTCTTCATGGGACTCAAAATATCTAACAAGATTTATAACGGAATCTTTTTGATGTTTTGCCAGAGTACCAACCCCTTCAACATATATTCTGCTTCCGTAAAGAAGTGACATCGCACAAAATCCTGCAACCAGTATAATCGCAAGAGATGTTCCCAGTAACGAGATTAATATCCAGATTTTTTTATTTAAAGATAAATTGTTCAGAAATCTGACCGCTGAATTTTGTTTTTTATTTTTTTGCATTATAGACGGCCTAAGCCATAGTTTATATTGTTAATTTGACAAAACGAATATGCTCAAACAGATTAATCTTAAGTTAAACGTAATATAATGTTCAAATGTGTGAGTCAAGTGATTAATTTATGAAAAAA
>CAZNFB010000348.1:0-2930 GCA_964572105.1 uncultured Desulfobacteraceae bacterium | reverse complement strand
TTGATAAATTTCATAAAGCCAGATGGCAAAACTGAGCTATGGTGAAATTTAAAAACCTCTGGCTGTTTGAGCGCGGCGAGTTCCAGAGGTTTTTAAATTTTATTATAGCTCAGTTTATTGCTGAAATTAGACCAGGCGCTGAAATTATTTATATGAACATTTATAGCCCAGTTCTGGCATTTTATAAATTAGTAGAATTCCTTAATTCATAATTCATAATTTATAATTCACAATTTATCATTTTTATATAAAATAATTTGAGCAAAAGGGGCCGGGCAATCTTTCCATGGCAATTATCCGTATAATACTAAAATTTTTTCTCTGGCTAAGGTACAGTATAACTGTTTCCGGAATCGATGAAATTGCCGAAAAAGGGACAACGGGTATATTGTTTTTACCTAATCATCCTGCATTAATAGATCCTGTAATTTTAAATACCTGCCTTAATAAACAATTTAACCCCAGGCCTCTTGCAGATGAAGTGCAGATTGACAAGTTCCTGATAAGAAACCTGGCCAAAGCAGTTCATACCCTTGCCATTCCCGATACAGTTACAGCCGGAGCAGAGGGAGGGGTTTTAATAAAAAATGTTTTAAATATAGCTGCCACTGCATTAAAACTCGGTGATAATATACTCCTTTATCCAGGGGGGCATCTTTCCCACAGCAGATTTGAAGATCTTGGAGCCGGCAGTGGTGTGGAATCAATATTAGCCCTTGCCCCTGACGTGCGGGTTGTTCTTGTAAAGACTTCAGGATTATGGGGAAGCAGTTTCAGCTATGGAAGCGGTCGGCGCCCGCTTCTTGGAAAGGTTATTTACAGAGCAATCAAGTCTGTTTTGCTAAATGGATTCTTTTTTGGGCCGCGGCGCAGGGTTACAATAAAACTGTATGAGCCTGATGATTTTCCTGGAAACAGCGGCCGGGCTGAAATAAACAGGTACCTGGAAAATTTTTATAATCAGGAAGCCTCTTTATGCACCTATGTCCCTTATACTTTATGGGAAAAAGGGGGTGTTTCCATCCTCCCGGAGCCTGAATTGAAAAAAATAGGCGGGAACCTGGGGGAGGTCCCTGGTGCAACCCATGAAATTGTGATTAATAAGCTTCGGGAAGTTTCCGGGGTAAATGATATTAAAAATGATGATTTTCTGGCCCGTGACCTTGGCCTGGACAGCCTTGCCCGTGCTGAACTGATAATCTGGATCGGCCGGGAGTTTGGTTTTCCCCAGGGGGATTCCGATTCCCTGGTAACTGTTGCAGATTGCCTGTTTGGGGCCTCGGGGCAGGTAATATCATCAAACAGATCCCGCTTAAAGCCTGTTTCTGACCAGTGGTTTGTTCATGGAAATGGTTTAGAGCCTGCAATGGTTCATGACGGGGAGACAATTCCCGAAGTTTTTTTAGAACAGTTTATCAATGCTCCGAACAGCGTGGTAATTGCAGATCAGACTTCAGGCACTAAAACCTACAGGCAGCTTGTTACCGGTCTGCTGGCCCTAAAGCCCTTAATAGAAAAGCTCCCGGACCGGAATGTAGGGATTATGCTGCCGGCTTCTGTGGGGGCTTCTACCTTATACCTTGCAGTGCAGTTTGCCGGAAAAATTCCTGTTATGATTAACTGGACCGTGGGAGAGCGTAATCTGCGCCATTGTCTTAAACTTGCCGGTGTTAATCATATTCTAACAGCCCGAAGTCTGGTGAATGTTTTGGCGGACAGGGGCGTTGATGTGGATTTTATAAGGGATCGGTTTATCTTTATCGAAGATATGGGAGGGAGTCTGACCCTGCCTCAAAAAATTTTTGCCCTGGCAAAAAGTTATACATCCTGCAGTTTTTTGAGAAAAACAGATTTTCCTGAAACTGCGGTTATCCTTTTCACCAGCGGATCAGAAAATATGCCCAAGGCTGTCCCTTTGTCCCATGGTAATCTTCTTGCTAATCTCCGTGATGTTGTAAAGGGCTTGTCTTTACACACAAAAGACAGGATGATGGGGATACTCCCCCCTTTTCATTCATTCGGTTTGACAGGGACCCTGTTATTACCATTATGTACAGGAATAAGGGCTGTTTATCATACAAATCCCACAGAGGCTCATATCCTTGCCATGCTCATAGATTCATACAAGGTGACCCTGCTTGTGGGTACACCGACATTTTTAAATGGAATTGTAAGGGCGGCAGCCCCCGGGCAGCTTGCCGATTTGAAAATGGCCTTTTCAGGTGCGGAAAAATGCCCTGAATCTGTATATGGGGCACTGGTCACTTCCTGTCCGAAATTAAAGGTTCTTGAGGGCTATGGAATTACAGAATGTTCCCCTGTTGTGTCGTATAATCGTCCTGAAAATCCAAAGCCTTATACAATAGGAAAGGTTGTCGATTCTGTTGATTATGCAGTGACCGATCTTGAAATAAAACAAAGAGTTCCCCAGGGAGAACAGGGGATGCTGCTGGTTCGGGGGCCGAGTATATTTAAGGGATACTTAAACTATGAAGGGAGCTCCCCTTTTATTAATTTTGAAGACAAAAAATGGTATAAAACAGGTGATCTGGTTAAGGAAGACCATGATAATATCCTCACTTTTTGCGGTCGGTTAAAACGTTTTATCAAGCTTGGAGGGGAGATGCTTTCTCTGCCGGCCATTGAAAATGTTCTGCTGCCCCATTATACTTTTGAGGATCAGGAGGGGCAGACCATTGCCATAGGGGCAGCCGGAAACGAAGAGTATCCTGAAATTATACTTTTTACAACAGTGGACGTGCAAAGGAGCGTGGTTAACCAGCAGATTCGTGAGGGAGGACTCTCCCCGCTGCATAATGTTCGGCGCGTTGTATTTCTTGATTCAATACCGGTTTTAGGGACAGGTAAAATAGATTATCGGAGCCTTAAAGCCTACATTTAGCACCTAAAACCATGTGTTTTTTGAATTA